>NZ_AQPF01000003.1:0-287901 GCF_009846745.1 Alcanivorax xiamenensis
CGACACTTTCTACCAGGTGAACAGGGAACTCCGGCGCGGCGGCGTAAAGTGCCCAAACAGGCTCTGCTACCGCCCTTCGTGAAGACACCCATGGTGGAGGATGCCGACTATCAGGCGCCGGTGGTGAACCGTCTGGGCGTGAAACTGAAAGCGGAGGACATCGCCGCCAAGGTCTGGGAAGCGGCGGCGCGGGAGGTGCCGGTGCACAACCCGGTGGGAGGTGTGTTCAAGATGATCAAGCTGTTCGACAAGCTGCTGCCCAGCGCTTCGACCCGTCTGACCATGACCTTTCTGAGTCGCGAGTAGAAGGACAGCAAGAAGGGCGCGGAACTAGCGGTTCGCCGTTCGCAGCTCCTGGGAAAGGGGTTCGAAACGGATCCTGACCTTGCGTTTCCCCCAGCGCAGCGCCGCCCTGCGATCCTCGCCCATATAGATATCGATCTTGTTGCGCCAGCGGGAATGCATCTTGTCGCGCACGTACCAAATGCCGTCCAGCCCTTCGATGGTAACCGCCGTGCCATAGTCCAGCCCGGCATCCAGCAGATCCCGGGAAACGGCGATGACCTTCATGCCGGGCTCCAGTTGATCGCCCCAGGCGGCCAGGCTGTGATCTTCTCCCGCGCCCTGCCCCTGCAACGAATTGTAGGCTGTGGCGGTAACGGTGCGGCGCTCGGAGAAAGTGGTCTCGCCGTGTACCGGTATGCTCGCGGCGGCCAGCAACAACGCCAGCGCCTTTATGGCGTCTCTCATCGGCGCCCTCGGACTCAAGTCGGATGATTTGGCGGCCGATTATACCCCAACACAGAGGGAAATCGGGTAATGCAACGAACTGCGCTCTATCCGCAACGCCCTGGCCAGCGGCGCGGCAGCCATAATCCGGCCGTGGCGCGATCCTTATCATGGAGACGGTTACCAAACTCCAACGAACCGCGAATGTCGCCGGCGGTCCCAATTTGTAAGTCTCGAAACCGGCCCGCAATCACCAGACTCGGCGTTCTCGGGATGAGTACTTCCGGGAAGAGCATTTTCGGGCAGGGAGTTTTCGGGCACAGGGAGGAGCAATGAAGAAAACCGTATTGATCACCGGGGGTAATTCCGGGCTGGGATTGCACAGCGCCGAACAGATGGCCGCCCGGGGCGCCGAGGTGCTGATCGGTTGTCGGGACAGGACCCGCGGTCAGGCCGCCGTGGCGCACATCAAGAACCTTCACCCACAGGCACGGGTGCGCCTGTTCGCCCTGGATCTGAGTGATCTCGCGCAAGTGCGCAGCGCCGCCCGCCGGCTACGGGATGACATCGGCGAACTGGACGTACTGATCAACAACGCCGGGACAGTCCCTACCCGGCAGCAATTCACCGCCGACGGCTACGAAATGCAATTCGGCGTCAATTACCTCGCCCCCGTGCTGTTCACCCACCTGCTGCTACCGTTGCTACGGCAAGCCCCGTCCGCCCGCATCCTGCATGTGGCCTCCGTGGCGCACTGGCTCGGGCGCATCAATTCCCGTACCTGGCGGGGCCGCTTTCCCTATCTGGTCATGGACGCTTACGGCCAATCGAAGCTCGGCAATATCCTGTTCAGCAATGTGCTGGCCCAACGGCTGGCCCGGGAGGGCATCACCAGCAATGCCCTGCATCCCGGCGGCGTCGATACCGGCATCTTCCGCCATGTTCCCGATCCTTTACGGAGATTGATCCGGCCCACTCTGACCACGCCGGAAAAGGCCGCCCTGCTGCCGGTGTCCATGGCGCTGGACGAGGATTTCATCGGCGTTACCGGCGGCTACTTCGATGCCCGGGGCCGCGCCCGCCGTTCCCCCGGCGCCCGCGACACTGAATTGGCGGCACGGCTCTATGACGAGACCATGGCGCTCTTGGAACTGACACCGCTGGCCGCGCCTCAGCCCACCCGGGTGCCCGGCTGAACCGGGCGTTCCAGGGCGGCGTCCATCACATGGGCACGCAGTTCGGGGTAGAAGCTCAGGAAAGTGGCTTCCAGCGCCTCATAGTGGGCACGGATATCCTCGATGCTGCCGGCGAACGTATTGGCGAAGCGTAGCCGCCCGGCGATACGGTCCAACGCCACGCCCACCGTCTCCAGATCGGCGTAATGCCCGAACCAGTCGTTACTCACCAGGCGCCGGGTGGTTTCGCGCATGTGTCCGGGCATCAACGGTTGACCGTATTGCAGATGACGATAATCGGCGCGGATCACTTGCCCCAGGTCTTCATCATGGAAACGGGACCAGTGGCGAATCAGGAAATGGTCGAACAGCACATCCAGCGCCACACCCGCAAAGCGCCGCCGCTGAGGCGAGAAAAGGCGGCGCGAAGCGCGCACTCTCGGATGATGGTCGGTAAAGCGGTCCACCAGACGGTGATTACGCAAGCCCGCCCGAACCGGATCCGGCAGCGCCTCCTCACGCGTACCCCGCATAAAATCCCCCAGCAGATTGCCGACCTTGGAGGTCACCGTGGGCTGTGCCAGTACCAAATGAGCAAAATAATTCATTGTTTTATCGCGGCGCCGAAACGCCATCCACTTTTGGCTTATTGTAAAAACCGTTGATTAATACAATAAGATGAGCAATATATAACCATAAAAGATTAGAACGCGAACCCGCGCGAACCGTAAAAACCGTCGCTTTTGCGACTTCATGCCCGCCTGACGCCGGATTCGGCGCCGCTTGGGCATTATTGGTGAGGATACCCATGAAAACTGGCCTGGTGGTGGATTCCGGTTGCGACTTGCCCTCTGACTTTATCAAAGAAAACGGCATCCTGGTGCTGCCGGCGTCGATTCGCATCGGCGACGAGGTCATCGCCGATGACCGTTCTCCCCAACGTACCCGCTCCTTTTACGACCGCCAGTTACTGGACAAAGTCCATGACGCGCAGTCCCTGCCCGCCACCGTGGCGCAAATCAAACAGCTTTTTCTCGAACAGGTCGTGACCCACTGCGACTACGCGCTGGTGGAAACCGTACTGCAAAGCCGCAGCCCGATCTTCCACAACGCCACGGAAGCAGCCCACGGCATCCTGTCCGAGTACCGGGCGGTGCGTGACCGGGCCGGCCTGCAGGGACCGTTCGCGGTGCGGGTGATCGACAGTCAGACCCTGTTCGCCGGTCAGGGCGCGCTGGCGGCGGAAACCGTTCGGCTGATGGCCACCGGCATGCGCGGTGCCGAGTTACGCGCCCGGGTCAGCGCGCTCGCCGCGAAGGCCACCGGCTACGCGGTGGTGCCTGATCTCTACTACCTGCGGCAGAGAGCTCGCAAGAAAGGTGACAACAGCGTGGGACTGGTGGGCGCGTTGCTGGGCTCGGCCCTGGATATCAAACCGATTCTTTGCGCGCGCGGTGGCGAAACTTTCCCGGTGGCCAAGATTCGCGGTTTCAGCCAGGGCGTGGCGCGACTGTTCGAACATGGCACGCGCTGTATCGAAAGAGGTCTGTTGTCGCCGGTACTGTGCGTGAGCTACGCCGGGGATCCCCAGGCGGTGTATCAGATGCCAGGCTTCGAGGCGTTGAAAAGTTGCGCCGACCGCCATCAGGTCAGGGTGCTGGTAAGCAGTATGGGGCTCACCGGCAGCGTCAATATCGGCCCCGGCGCACTCAGTATCGGACTGCTGGCCGAGCAGCAGGATTTCGCTTAGCCCCGATTCATGGGCCAGTACGCTTACATGCCGATTCGCTGCCAAGGCAGCTTCCCACAGAGAGGATTACGAAGCAGCCGTGGGAAGCTGCCTTGGCAGCGAATTCCGTGTCAGCGCGCCCAGCACAACCGTGGGCCAGCCATGGTCCGCGAACCGCGATCGACCACTAGGCACCCCGATTGGATACATCCAGCAGAAAATCCAGATTCCGCCGCACCGCCGGCCACTCCAGATTGATGATGGAGAACACCACGGTATCGCGGTACAAGCCATCCGCACCCACCTGATGATTGCGCAGCACGCCATCCTGCTTGGCACCGAGCCGGGCAATGGCGGTCCGGGAGGCGCGGTTGTGCCAATGGGTGCGGAATTCCACCGCGATAGCGTCCAGTGCTTCGAAAGCATGGCCCAGCAGCAGCCGCTTGCATTCGGTGTTCAAGCCACTGCGCTGGAAGCGGCGGGCATACCAGGTATAGCCCACCTCCAGACGATGGTTGCCCTCGTCCACATGGCAAAAACGGGTGGAGCCGATCACCTTGCCGCTATCACGATGGCGCACCGCGAACGGCATCTCGCCATGCTGATCCCGGCGCGCCAGCGCGGCGTTGACATACTCCGCCACCGCGTCCGGCGCCGGCACGAAGGTATACCAGAGCCGCCATAACTCACCGTCCCGGGTCGCCTCGGTCAGATCGTCCACGTGTTCGGCCCGCAACGGCTCCAGTACCACCTGCCGGCCTTCCAGGATGACCGGCTCTATCCATCGGCTCATGTCCGTTCCCTCTGCTTCCGGCCTCAGGATGGGTCGTCCTGCCCGGCCTGAAGCTTCTTGGCGTAGTCCTGCATGCGTTTCATCTGATCCCTGGCGCGTTCCAGGGAAGCCGCGGCGCCATCACAGGCGGTGACCGAGCCCAGACAGTCCACGCATTGCACCAGATCGTTGGCGGCCATGCTCAGATGCACTTTGAAAGCCAGTGTCTGCAACGCGGCGGCCTCGCCGCGCAGGTTGCGGGCCTGTTCCGGCAGGTCCGGATAGCCCGCTTTGCAGGCTTTCTGGATTTCGGCGGTTTTGCCGTCGGTGTATTTCCCGTGCAGCTCACGACCGGTCTGTTCCATCTTGGCGATGCGTATCATCAGACTGTCGATGACTTTCTGCTCGGCGTCGTCGGGCAATTGCGCAAAGGACGGCACACTGACGACCACGGCCAGCAGGCCGATGATCCAGGCTTTACTCTTCATCTTATTATCTCCTTTTGTTTTTAGGTGACGTTCGGGACCGTCACCTTTTATTAAGGTCCGGCGAGGCCGGTACCAGGGCTGCCCCTGGAATTACGGGCTCAGCCCGGTGGCCAGCTGAACGGACGTCCCCCCATCACATGGACGTGCAGATGGAACACCGCCTGACTGGCGCTGGCGCCATTATTCACGTTGACGCGGAAGTCCTCCAGCCCCTCCCGGGCGGCGACCTGGTTGCCGACCAGCAAAAGGTGCCCGAGCAACGCCTGATCTTCCTCGGTGGCGTCGGAGAGTTTGGGGATAGGTTTCTTCGGAATCACCAGGAAATGCACCGGTGCCTGGGGATTGATATCCCGAAACGCCAGGCATTGCTCATCCTCATGGATGATGTCCGCCGGGATCTCCCGGTCGATGATCTTGGAAAACAGGGTCTCGCTCATCTGTCAAAGGTATCCAATGGCTTTACTGGGTTTGCTACCAGGTGGTTCGACTCGCGGACGCGGGTGGCTCATGGAGCCGTTGATACCGCCGGCGGCAGGCATCCGCGCACGGGTATTTTACCGTCGGGCAGAACCAACCATAGAACAACGGAGCGGCCCATGCCAGACAGCGGGTCGCCGCTTGCGTTTACTCGCACCACCGGGCAGGATGCGCGCCACACAGCCGGGACGTGGTGCCGTTCACATCCCGCCCAATTCATCGCCGCCGATCCCCCTTGGTGGGGTGAGCCAGGCCGCCCCGGCCGCGTATACTATCGCCCTGGCATCGCCGTCGGCGATGATGTCCGTGGATTCTTGTTTTTGCTGATCGGAACGATATGGCCACTCTGTTCGTAGACAACCTGACCGTACTGGACTTCTCCTACCTGCACCCCAAGCGGGGCATGGTCGGCGAATCCTGGATCGTGGACCTGGAGCTGTCCGGTGATCTGGACGGCCAGGGCATGGTGTTTGATTTCGGCCAGATCAAACGGCGGCTCAAGCACCTGATCGACGCCCAGGTGGACCATCGCCTGCTCTTCCCCGGCGCCCATGAGGCGCTGACTCTGAATCAGCGCGAAGATCAGCAACTGAGCCTCACCTGGCGGTATGGTGCCGGAGAAATACGGCTGCTGGCGCCCGCCGAGAGCCTTCTGGAAATACCCGGCACCAGTGTGTCCAAGGCCTCCGTCACCCTGTTTCTGATGGAATTGCTGGAGCCGTCCCTGCCGGACAACGTCACCGAAGCGCGCATCTTGCTTCGCGAGGAGGATGTCGGTACCGCGCCGTTTTACCATTATTCCCACGGGCTGAAGAAACACGACGGCAACTGCCAGCGCATCGCCCACGGCCACCGTTCCACCATTCAGATCTTCGAGAACGGCCGGCGCAGCCGGTACTGGGAGAAACTGTGGGCGGACCGTTGGGAAGACATTTACATTGGTACCCGGGAGGACCTGGAAGGCACCTACTTCGTCGAGGACGTCCCCCACCACCGGTTCCGCTACGACGCTCCCCAGGGCCACTTTGAGCTGGTGATCCCGGAAGATCACTGTTACCTGATCGATACCGACACCACGGTGGAATATCTGGCCGACCACATCGCCCGACAACTGGCCGAGGAAGCCCCCGGCAAACACTTCCGCGTCCGCGCCTTCGAGGGCGTCGGCAAGGGCGCCATCGCCGAAGCCGGGGAGAACAACCTGAAAAGCAGTTGACAGTTGATAGTGAATAGTTAACAGCGAAAGACAAAAACAGGTGATCTTTAGCCTCTGTGGGAAGCTTGCTTGCAAGCGAATATCGTTAAACGCCTGAAGGATCCCCATTCGCTTGCAAGCAAGCTTCCCACAGCGATTCCGGGTCGCCTGTCTTTCACTGTTAACTATTCACTATTAACTGTTAACTGCCCTTTTCACGGGTCCTCCGCCAGTATCCGCTCCGCCTCCTCCTGGATCAGTTTGCGCAGCCAGCGGTGGGCGGCGTTGTGGTGCAGCAGAGGGGACCAGGCCATTTTCAGCTCGAATTCCGGAATGTCGAACGGCGGGGATTTGATCACCAGGCGGGGATTTTGCGCCTGCATGCGCGCCACCCGGGAGGGCAACGTGGCCACCAGATCGTTGTTCATGGCCAGCAGCGCGGGCATCTGATAATGGCGGGTGAAGATGCTGATCTTGCGAGTCCGCCCCATTTGCTGCAACGCATGGTCGATCCAGCCCAGTCCACCCAGTTTTTCCGGGTTCATGCCGAAACCCACGCCAAAACCGGTCTTGGACACCCAGATATGCTGGGCGGACAGGTAGCTGTCCAGATCGAAATGTTTGGCGATCGGGTTATCCCGGTTGAGCAAACAGGAGAAAGCGTCCTTCCACAAAGTGACCTGGTAGAAAGAGCCGGGAATTTCATTGAATCGGTTTACCGCCATATCCACCCGGCCCTGTTCCATATCGGGGTAGCTGACATCCGACGGCGTGAGAAAGTCCAGAACCACATGGGGCGCCTCTTCACGCAGACGTCGCACGATGTGCGGCACCAGAGTGCCCTCGGCGTAATCGCTGGTCATGATACGAAAAACCCGGCGGCTTTCCTCGGGACGGAACACTTCTTCCGGATTGAACAGGGATTCCGCCTGAGCCATCAACTGGCGCACCAGCGGCTGCAGTTCCAGGGCCCGGTCGGTGGCGGTCATGCCCTCGCTGGTGCGGATCAGCAGCGGATCATTGAACATCTGCCGCAGCCGTTTGAGACTGTTGCTCATGGCCGGCTGGGTAATGCCCAGTTGTTCCGCGGCCCGGGTCACGTTTTTTTCCCGCAGCAGCACATCCAGGTACTTCAATAAATTAAGATCGGCGCCGGCGACATTCATGGCAGTGTGCTCTCTCTCCTGACAAAGCGATCATAACAGACGCCGCGACGCCACCCCGCATGCTCTTTCGCACTCGGCCTTGACCCGGGTCAAGGCCGATTAATAGCACCGTGCCATCATCGCGTGAAGTTGAAAAAGTGCGTAAGGTAACCGTTTTCTCGGGGCATATGACAGACACTATGAAGCAGGACGAGACCACGCGGGCCGAGAAGTTCGTGGTTCGTTTCCCTCCCGGCATGCGTGATCGCATCGCCCAGGCCGCCACTCACAGTCACCGAAGCATGAACGCGGAGATCGTGGCGCGGCTGCAACGCAGCATGGTTGAATGGCCCGGGGACCTGCCACGAGCTGAAGGCTGTGTTCCCCAGGGGCTGGAGGAAGGGCTGTTGCTGGACTGCTTTCGCCGCCTGCCCGCTGAAAAACGCCAGGCCCTGTTGGCTTTGCTGGTGTAGCGAGCCTTGCTGGTAAAACGGGCTCTGTTGATATTGATATAGTTGCGGGATATCTGGTGCGTCAGGCGCTATGCTGGGAACCTGAATGAATCTTTGGGGACGCTCTTCTCCCCGAACAGACTCTAAGGATCCAAGGTGACCCAAGACCCGCAACGGACGAGTACGCTTCCGTCCGGCAGCGATATACGGCTGCCCTGGCATTTGCGTCTTCCGGCGCCGCTGGAACGCGAATTCGTTGATTATTTCCGCGGCAACGTGGCCCGCATCACGCCCTGGGCCACCATTACCCTGGTCTCCATTCTGGCTCTGGCGGTGATTCTGGAGCTGAGCGTGGAACCGGATCTGGTCGCCCTTACCTGGCGCCCGCGCTTGTTCTGTATCATGCTGGCCGGCGCCACCGCGGTGGTCGCCCATCGCCCCGATTTGCGCCGCTGGCTGCATCCAATGATCATCCTGCTGGCGTTCGCGGTGGCCATCACCGGGATGTGGATGGGCCTGTCCATCGATCACCCGCAAGCCTTCTTGCTGTTCCTGCAAACCCCTCTGGCAATCCTGGTACTCGGCGTGCTGCTGCGCGTGCCGTTCCTGGCTTCCGCCCTGAGCACTTCGCTGATACTGGCCCTCCAGGCCTTGTGCACACTGGCCCCCAATACCCTGCCGCTGTCCCAGGCGTTGACCTTGCTGCTGTTTTCGCTGGCCACCGGCACCATGAGTCTGTTCGGCCAGTATATTTACGAACGCCTGCTGCGCAGCCACTTTCTCTCCGAGCACGTGCTGTATCAACACCGGGCAGAGCTGCATTCAGCCAACCGGGTATTGGAAAGCCAGGCCACCGGGGACGGTCTCACCGGCTGCCTGAACCGGCGCGGCATGGAGTCCCGCCTCAATGATGCTCTGCACGGCCGCAGCCGGCACACCATCGACAATGTCACCGTGCTGCTGTTCGACATCGACTTCTTCAAACAATACAACGACACCTACGGCCACCTGGCCGGCGACGAGTGTCTCAAGTCCGTGGCCGGCATCCCCCGGGGCATGGCCCAGGGCGAAGCCGATTTCGTCGCCCGTTACGGCGGCGAGGAATTCCTGGTGGCGCTGGCCAACACCAGCCTCAAGGATGCCCTGGTGTTCGCCGAACGGATGCGCACCCGGATCGAGCAACTGGGCTTGCCCCACGCCGGCTCCAGGGTCAGCCAGGTGGTCACCATCAGCGTCGGCGTGGCCAGCTCCTTACCCGGAGAAAAGGACGTTCTCGCCCTGATCAAACGGGCCGACGAGGCGCTCTACCAGGCCAAGGGCGCGGGCCGCAATTGCGTGGCGTTCATGGATGAGCTGCAGCGGGTGCAGGCACTGTGAGGGGCAGGGAAATAGTTAATAGTGAATAGTTAACAGCGAAAAAAAGCACATTGCAGTACTGCAAAGGCTGTTTGCGTACCCGCAACTTCGGTTTATGTTAAAGGACAATCAGGCCCTGCCCAAGCGATGGCGCGGCCTCCTCGTTTCCCGATTCCCCGGCCTATTTCGCGCAACTGTTAACTATTCACTATTAACTATTCCCTGCTTTTCAGCGGTATTTGCTCACTTCCTCCACATCCCGCTGTTCCGGGTCGAGGGCCTCCAGGGCGTATTGGCGCCAGACGCCGGCGTCGAGGAACAGGCGGTAGAGATCCGGGTCCAGGTGGTGGTCGTCGCGCATCTGGCGCATGATCGCCAGTGCTTCCGACAACTTCAGCGGCGGTTTGTAGGGCCGCTCCCGGGAGGTCAGCGCCTCGAAGATGTCGGCGATGGCCATGATCCGCGCCGGGATCGACATTTGTTCGCGGGTCAGGCCACGGGGGAACCCGGTGCCGTCCATGCGTTCGTGGTGACCGCCGGCGTATTCCGGCACCCGCCGCAGCTTGCGCGGAAACGGCAGCGACTCCAGCATCGCCAGGGTCACGTCCATATGCCCGTTAATGACCGCCCGCTCGTCCTCGGTCAGCGTGCCTTTGGGGATACACAGATTGCTTACCTCGTCTTCACTCAACAGCGGCTGTAACCGCCCCTGCGCATCGGTCCAGGTGCGCCCGGCCATCCCCCGGACCCGTTCCTGATCCTCCCGAGCCATGGTTTCACCGCCCAGGTTGACTCGCTGCAACAGCGCCAGATCCGCTTCCAGCTCCGCCAGCGCCCGCTCTCTTTCCACCGCCAGCACCGTGGCCCGTTCCGGCTCCGCCCGTTCGCGCTCGACGAAGTCCGCCACCAATTCCGCCCGCAGCACCGCGAAACGGGCGGCGATCATGTCGATGCGGTCGTGCAGGGCATGCAGCTTGGTGGATTTCTCCAGCACCGAGTCCGGTGTCGCCAGCTTGCCGCAGTCGTGCAGCCAGGCCGCTACTCTCAGCTCGTACCAGCCGTCCTCGTCCAGATCGAAGTCGGCGAAGGTGTCGTGATCCCGGCAGGCGGCCCGGGCCAACAATTCGGTCAGCAACGGGACCCGCTGGCAATGAGCGCTGGTGTGCGGGCTCTTGGCGTCAATGGCCTGGGCGATGACCTTGACGAAGGCGTCCAGCAGCTCCTTCATCTCCGCCACCACCAGCAGATTATTCAAGGCGATGCCGGCGTAGCCGGCCAAGGCCTCCGCCACCACGCGCTGGCGCCGGGAGAACGCCAGCCGGTGCCCCTGGTCGTCACGGGCATTGATCAGCTGCACCACGCCGACCACCTCACCATCATGGTTCGGCAGCGGTACCAGCAGCTGTCCAGACACCGCCGTCACCAGGCCCGGCACCCACAACGTCCGGTCCTGTTCCGACATTCCCTGCTCCCACTCCAACAGCAGGGTTGCGCCTGTTTTCGCGACCTCCACCACCGGGCGTTCGGACCGTGCCAGGGCCACTTCGACCGGGTCCGCCACCTCGATCCCACCTTCGCCTTGACGGATCATGCAGACCAGGCGCTCATCACCATCGTTGCCCCGGTACAGCCAGAGGGCACCGGCTTCCGCGCGGCACAAGGCGCGCGCCTCGGCGACAATGGTTTGCACCAGTGTGGCCAGGTCACTTTGCTCGTTGATGCGCCGCGCCACCCGCAGCAGCGGCATCAACTGATCTCCGATCCTGTGCAGTTGGGGCATGCCGTTTCCTCGTCGTCATGGGTCAAGAGCCTGTTCTTGCTCTTTACGCCGCCGCGCCGGAGTTCATTTTGTCGTCAGGGCGTGATTTCGATTGTGCGGTGTAGTCATTCTACATAAACAAGCGTAATCGCGGTCTGGCGGCAAAAGGGACCCGGCCCTTCGGGTTGCGCTGGAAAAGCCGCCAGAGGACGCTGTGGCCTTTGACTTTGGCCCACCAAAGCCTTCAGTCCCCAACGCCCTCTGGCGGCTTTTCCAGCAGCAACGCGGTGGCGTAAAGAGCAAGAACAGGCTCTCAAACCACGTCATAAGGCCGCTGTCATGGCTTGACGCTTGAAGCCATCGCGGCGATTGCCTACCATCCGTCGGTTCCGGGACGCAAACCGGTGCCCCCGCACCGGGCCTGCCTTCCACATCTGCCTGCTTCATTTGCTTTGGATTCCGTGTCACCCATGAGTGTGAGCTATCGACTGCCCGACGGGGCAACCCTGGAGTTTGATCAACCGGCCTCCGCCCTGGAGATCGCCGGGCGGATCAGCAAGAAACTCGCCAAACAGGCGCTGGCGGTGAAGGCCAACGGCCATCTCACCGACGTCTACCTGCCCCTCACCGACGGCACGGAAGTGGAAATCATCACCCGCGACCACGAGGACGCTCTGGAGCTGATCCGTCACGATGCCGCCCACGTCATGGCCGAAGCCGTGCAGGAGCTGTTTCCGGAAACCCAGGTCACCATCGGGCCGACCATCGAGAACGGCTTTTACTACGACTTCCACCGGGAGACTGCCTTCACCCCGGAGGATCTGGCCGCCATCGAAAAGCGCATGCAGGAGATCGTGCGACGCAATGAAGACATTCGCCGCGAGGTCTGGGACCGGGACGAGGCGATCCGTTTCTTCCTGGATCAGGGCGAGGAATTCAAAGCGGAAATCATCCGCGACCTGCCCGAGGGCGAGGAGGTCTCTCTGTATCGCCAGGGCAAGTTCATCGACCTGTGCCGGGGGCCGCACCTGCCTTCCACCAGCAAGCTCGGCGACGGCTTCAAGCTGATGAAAGTCGCCGGCGCCTACTGGCGCGGCAACGCCGACAACGCCCAGTTGCAGCGGATTTACGGCACCGCCTGGCGTGACAAGAAGGAGCTCAACGTCTACCTCAAGCAGTTGGAGGAGGCGGAAAAGCGCGACCACCGCAAACTGGCCCGGGAAATGGACCTGTTCCATATCCAGCAGGAAGCCGTGGGCAGCATGTTCTGGCACCCGCGCGGCTGGCGCTTGCGCAAGAACCTGGAAAACTACATCCGCGCCAAGATGGAGAAGTACGACTACTCCGAGGTGTCCACTCCACAGATGATGGACCGCGTGCTCTGGGAACAGTCCGGCCACTGGGATAAATACAGCGACGACATGTTCACCGTCTGCACCCATGACCACCGGGAAATGGCGATCAAGCCGATGAACTGCCCCGGCCACGTGCAGATTTTCAATCAGGGCATCAAGAGCTACCGCGACCTGCCGATCCGCATGGGCGAGTTCACCGCGCTGTTCCGTAACGAGGCCCACGGCGCCTTGCACGGTCTGATGCGGGCGCGCTCCTTCAGCCAGGACGACGCCCACATCTTCTGTACCGAGGGCCAGATCAACCAGGAAACCGCCGCCTTCATCACCATGTTGCGCGAGGTTTACCAGGATTTCGGTTTCGACAGCTTCCGTATCAAGTTCTCCGACCGGCCGGACAACCGCGCCGGCTCCGATGAAACCTGGGACCGCGCCGAGGGCGCCCTGCGCGAGGCGGTGGAGTCCCTCGGCCTGGAGTGCGAACTGAACCCTGGCGAAGGCGCTTTCTACGGCCCGAAATTGGAGTTCGTGCTGCGCGATGCCATTGGCCGTGACTGGCAATGCGGCACCCTGCAGGTGGATTTCGTGCTGCCCGAGCGTCTGGATGCCGAATATGTGGCCGAGGACGGCAGCCGCCAGCGTCCGGTGATGTTGCACCGGGCCGTGCTGGGATCGCTGGAGCGCTTCCTGGGCATTCTGATCGAGTCCACCGCCGGCCATCTGCCCTTATGGATGGCGCCGGTACCGGTGGTGGTGGCCACCATCACCAACGCGGTGGATGACTACGCCGCCGGGGTGGTCGAGCAACTCAAGGCGCGCGGCATTCCCGCGGAGCTGGATACCCGCAACGAGAAGATCGGCTTCAAGGTGCGCGAGCATTCCCGTGCCAAGGTGCCGGTGATCTGGGTAGTCGGCGAGAAGGAAGCGGAGCAGAATCAGGTGGCGGTGCGGCGCCTGGGCTCCCAGGCCACGGATACCCTGGCCCTGGACGAAGCACTGGCGGCGCTGGCCGAGGCGACACGTCAGCCTATTTAAGTAAGTGCAACCACGCTTGCACGCACCATGCAACACGCTCGGCCTCCCGCGTGTCGGCGTGTTGCGTGTTAGCGTGAATGCCCAGCAGCGGAGCTGCTTATGTTCAAAGCCAACGAACAACAGCCGGAAGGTTTCAGCGTCGCCCTCTCCGAAGCGCTGGATAACCTGGCCTTCAACGACCAGGGCCTGGTGCCGGTGATCGCCCAGCAGCACGACAGTGGCGAAGTGCTGATGTTCGCCTGGATGAACCGGGAGGCGATAGAAGAAACCGTCCGCACCGGCCGGGTCTGCTACTACTCCCGTTCCCGCGGCAAGCTATGGCGCAAGGGCGAAAGTTCCGGGCAAGTGCAGTATCTCAAGGAACTGCGGCTGGACTGCGATGGTGACGTGTTGCTGGCCAAAGTGGAGCAGACCGGCCCCGCCTGCCACACCGGCCGCCGCGACTGTTTTTACTGGAAGGTGGACGGCGATCGGGTGGTGATCGACCGGAGCCCGATCATTGATCCCAGCGAATTGTATAAGAACTGAGCCATGCTGAAACTGCACAACACCCTGACCGGCCGCAAGGACGACTTCATTCCGCTGGACCCGAACCGCATCACCCTCTACGTATGCGGCCCCACGGTGTACAACTACGTCCATATTGGCAATGCCCGTCCGGTGGTGGTGTTCGATGTGCTCTACCGGCTGCTGCGGCGGCTCTATCCCCAGGTGGTCTACGCGCGCAACATCACCGATATCGACGACAAGATCATCAAGGCGGCGGCGGACAACGGCGAGGACATCGGTGAACTGACCGCCCGCTTCACCGCCGCCTTCGAGGAGGACATGGCGCGACTCAACGCGCTCACCCCCACCGTGGTGCCCAAGGCCACCGATCACATCGCCGACATGATCACCATGGTCGAAACGCTGATCGCCAAGGGGCATGCCTACGAGGCCGATGGTCATGTGCTGTTCGCGGTGGAATCGATGCCCGACTACGGCAAGCTCTCCGGACGCAACCTGGAAGACATGCTCGCCGGGGCGCGTGTGGAGGTGGCGGACTATAAGCGCCACCCCGGCGATTTCGTGCTGTGGAAACCCTCCGGCGATGACCAGCCCGGTTGGGATTCGCCCTGGGGACGCGGCCGGCCGGGTTGGCACATTGAGTGCTCGGCGATGATCCACAAGCATCTGGGCGACGTCATTGACATCCACGGCGGCGGCCAGGATCTGATTTTCCCGCACCATGAGAACGAGATCGCCCAGGGTTGCTGCGCCCACGGTACCGAGTACGTGCGCTACTGGATGCACAACGGCTACATCAATATCGATGGCGAGAAGATGTCCAAATCCCTGGGCAACTTCCGGCTGGTGCGCGAATTGCTGAAGGAGTACCCCGGCGAAGTGCTGCGTTTCGCCCTGCTCTCCAGCCACTACCGCTCACCGCTGAACTTCTCCGCCGAGGTGCTGGATCAGGCACGCCAGAGCCTGGACGGTCTCTACTACGCGCTGCTTGGCCGCGGCGAACAGGTCGATGCCGTCGACGACTATGTGTTGCCCGAGGATCACCCGGTGCTGCTGGCACTGCGCGACGATCTCAACACCGCCGAGGCGATCAGCGCACTGCACGCGGTGGCGGCACGGCTGAACAAAGCGGCGCTGGCCGACAAGCCCGTGCTGAAAGCCGAATTACTGGCCGGCGCCGAGTTGCTGGGGTTGCTGCGCACCGATCCGGTGGCCTGGTTCCAGAACCACGGCAGCGCCGATGACGGCCTCGCCAACGACGAGATCGACGCCCTGGTGGCGGAACGCACCGCCGCCAAAAAAGCCCGCGATTTCGCCCGCGCCGACCAGATTCGCGACCAGCTCAAGGACGCCGGCATCCAACTGGAGGACACCCGCGAGGGCACTCGCTGGAGCCGGGACTAGGGGTTGACACGCTGACACGCAACACGCAACACGCTTGCACGCTAAACCCGTGGCGGAGGGGAATGGTGTGTTTCCTGACAGAGGACAGGAAACACACCACGGTTTCAGAGCCAGGGGTTAGCGTGCAAGCGTGTTGCGTTCTGCGTTCTGCGTTCTGCGTTCTGCATGTGTTCTGCTCTGCGTTCTGCGTTCTGCGTTCTGCATGTTGCCGCCAAATGACAGACAAATGTCATCTTCCTCGGGTATGCTGGCCGGATTCTGATTGGGAGTCGCCATCGTGAAACGGGTTTTACTGGCCAGCCTGCGCTTCTACCAGGGCTATCTGAGCCCCTGGCTGGGCAACCAGTGCCGTTTCTATCCCACTTGCTCCGAGTACGCGCGGCAGGCAGTGGAACACCACGGCGCCTTGCGCGGCAGCGCCCTGGCGGCGCGCCGTCTGTGCAAATGCCATCCCTGGCATCCCGGCGGTTTCGACCCGGTACCGGGCACGCCACACCCGCTACATGGCGCCTCCAGGGACGAAGACCCCGAGCACAACAGCATCGACAACGGCCTCGGTGACGCCCCCAACCATGCCCCCAACCATGGAAAGGACCATGCGTCCCTCTGAGTCGCTAAGCGCTGTTCCGCTTCGCTTCCTGCTGCTTGCGCTGCTGATCATCGCCGGCCAGTGGCAGATGGCGTGGCACAGCACCGAGCATTTGCCGACCGCCACGTCCCTGGCCGGCGGCACTCCCGACAATGACGGCACCGCCGTCGCCCCACATTGCCAGCACTGCGCGCCGGTACAGATTGCCGTGCCGCCCGCCACGCTGGTTCAGCATGACTCTCCGGCGGAGCCATTCTGGCGTCCGCTGGCGCAAAACCGAGGCCATACCCAGGCCGGCCTGCGCGCCTACCTTTCCCGCGCCCCACCTCTGTCCGCCTGATCTCCGATTTCGCCGCCGCCTCAAGCGGTTCGGGTTTCGATAGCGCTTTTGTTATGATATAACATTCGCAGCTTGCCAAGGCATGCTCCGCGTGCCTGTTCGATAGAGGAAAAGAGTCCATGAGACGCAAAGCTTTACCCCTGCCGCTGGCCCTGGGGCTGATGGCCGGTGCCACCCTGGCCACACTGCCGGCGACGGCGCAACAGAACGACAACACCGACGACCAAGCGCCCCGGCAACCCTCCCATCAGTTGGATGCGGTCCAGGTGTCCGCCCTGCCTTTTGACGAGGATGCCGCCAGCGGCGCTTCCTCTTTCGGCTTGCTTGAGGACAGCCTGCTGTTCCAGCGCAGCAACGCCACCCTCGGCAATACGCTGGAAGGGTTGCCTGGGGTTCATTCCGACACCTTCGGCGGTGGTTCCAGCCGCCCGGTGATCCGGGGCCAGGGCGCGCCGCGGGTAAGCGTGCTGTCCGATGGCGCCCGTCTGTTCGACGCCTCCGATATTTCCCCGGACCACGCCACCACGGTGGAACCCATGCTCGCCCGCAAGGTGGAAGTCCTGCGCGGCCCCTCCACCCTGCTCTATGGCGGCGGCGCCATCGGCGGCGTGGTCAACGTCCTGGACGACAAGATCCCCACGCGCATGCCGGACCGCCCGGTGGAAGGCTTCATCGCCGCCCGTGGCAATACGGTGGCCAATGAGAAGGCCGGCGCCGCCGGCATTACCGCCCGCGCCGGCGACCACTTCGCCGTGCATGTGGAAGGTTCCCGCCGCCGCGCCGACGACTATGAAGTCAATGGCTTCACCGCACCCGACATCGATGGCACCTACGCCGACAGTGACAACGTCAGTGTCGGCGCTTCCTGGATCGGCGAGCGCGGCTACCTTGGCATGGCGTATTCCTATCGCAGCGATATCTACGGACTGCCCGGCCACAGCCACGAATTCGAGGGCTGCGGCGCCAACGGCGATCAGTTGGAGTGTGACGGGGACGGCCATGACCATGATCACGAGCATGGTGCCCACGAAGCGCCCTTCGTCGATCTGGACGCCCGCCGTATTGATCTGCGCGGGGAATACCGGCAGCCGCTGCCCGGCATTGAGAAGGTCAAGGTGCGTTCCAGCCACACCGACTATCGTCACCATGAAATCGAGGAAGGGGAAGTGGGCACCACTTTCCGTCACAAGGGCTATGAAACCCGGGTGGAGGCGGAGCACGCGCCGATTGGCGGCTGGCACGGCGTGGTCGGCTTCCAGTACGCCGATCACCAGTTCAACACCCAGGGCACCGAAGCCCTGATGCCAAAGACCGACACCGAAACCCTTGGGGTATTCGCGGTGGAGCACTACCGCTTCTCCGAACAATGGCATCTGGAAGTGGGCGCCCGCCACGAGCACCAGCGCCTGGATCCAGTGGAAGATCCGCTCGATCGCCCCTCTTACAGCGATTCCGCCAATTCACTTTCGGCGGCGCTGACCTGGGCCTTCCGGCCGGACTACAACGTGTCGCTGTCCGCCACCCGCGCCCAGCGCATGCCCCATGCCCAGGAGATGTACGCCCGTGGTGTTCACCTGGCCACCAACACCTATGAGTGCGGTCTGGTTTCCAGCAGCTACACCTGTGGCGCACCGGGTGACGATTCCGCCATCCATAAGGAAACCTCGCGCAACATTGGCCTTAACCTGCGCAAGATCCGTGGCGACCTCACCTTTGATATCGGCCTGTTCCACAACCAGGTGGACAACTATATCTACGCCCGCACTCTGGATCAGATCGAGGAGTTCCGCCTGATCAAATATACCCAGGACGATGTGGAGTTCACCGGCGCCGAAGCGGAAATGCGCTATCAGTGGACGCCGCGCTGGTCCACCACGGTGTTCGGCGACATCGTCAAAGCCCAGTTCAGTCACGGCGGCAACGAACTGCCGCGGATTCCGGCCAAGCGCCTGGGCGGCCGCGTCAACACCTATTGGCGGGCGTTCGACGGCGAGTTGGAGTTCTACCGGGTGTTCCCGCAAAACGACATCGCCGGCTACGAAAGCCGTACTCCGGGCTACGACATGCTCAACGCCACACTCAGCTACACCCTGGAAGGGGCCCAGCGCTACAGCGTTTATCTGCGTGGCAGCAACCTGTTGGGCGAGGAAGTGTGGAATCACACCTCCTTCCTGGCCCGCACAGTGCCGGAGCCGGGCCGCAATCTGACCGTCGGCATGCGCATGGAATTCTGAGGCTGGCCGGGCCCCTTGAGGGTCCGGCGCGCCTCATTGCTGAAACGCTATAACGTCATAAAACCGTAACGAATTCAGGAACGATACATGAACAGCTCACATCACTCCGCCCTGCCCCGCCTCGGCGCCTTGACCCTGGCCCTGCTGCTGGCCGCCTGCAATAACGACACCGGCAGCACCACTCTCCCAGGCGGCGACGATCACGACCATGACCACGAGGAAAGCGCTGGCCGCCTGGTATTCACACAAGCCGCCGGCACCAACTCCCGCGTCCACGTCTATGATCTGGAAGAAGGCAGTGCGCTTGCCGACTTCGCCCTGACCTATCCGCCCACCGCGCTGTACGCCAGCCCGGGCAACCGTTACGCGCTGATTATCCAGCGCGATGATGACCAGGTACAGGTCCTCGATAGTGGTATCTACCTGCACGGCGATCACGCTCATGCCGACACCCCGTCACTGACCGGCCAGGAGCTGTTCGGTTCCAGCCCCACCCATTACCGCGTTAATGACGGCCTTGCCGCCCTGTTCTTCGACGGTGACAGCGCCACCAGCCAGAACAGCGGGTTCCAGTTGTTCAACGACACCACTCTGGAAAATACCAGTGTGCTGGCCAGTCAGGAGCTGGCAAACGCCCACCACGGCATCGCCGAGCCGCTCGGCGAATGGGTACTGAGCAGCGATGACAGCGACGGCGATGGCAGTGCCGACGGCATCCGGCTTTTCCAACTGCATGGTGACCATTTCCACGACCAAGGCCTGCTTGGTACCACTTGCCCCGGCTTGCACGGTGGCGCATCCAACACCAGCCACTCGGTGTTTGGCTGCGAAGATGGCGCCCTGGTGGCGGAGCTGCATGGCGATCACTTCCACGATCACAAAGTCAACGCGCCAGAACGTCTGGTGACCATTCTGGGCAACAGCGACCTGACCGACTTCGTCGCGTTTTCCTACCCCGACTACAATCTCTACCGGATTGAGCCCGAGGCCACCGACGCCGAGCTGCTGACCTGGCGCGAAGGCGCCGCCGCCGATGCCAAACCACTGGCTTATGGCCTGGATCCTCATGGTGAACATCTGGTGATTGTTGACGACAGCGGTGAACTCCATGTGATCGACACCGCGGACTGGAGTCACCACGGCCACACTTCTTTGCTGGACCAGGTTCCGGCCACCGGCACCTCCGCTCCGGCACTGGCATTCAGCAGTGACGGCCATGAACTGTTCGTTTCCGATCCAGTCGCCGGCGCCATTCTGCGGGTGGAGCTGGAAAGCCTGGAAGTCAGCGAGGTCGTCACCGACCTGGGCTTCGCCCCGCTGGGCCTGGTCTGGACCGGCATCGCCGAAGAGCACGATGACCATGATCATGGCGAGGAAGAAGACGATCACGAGCACGATCACGAGCATTAAGCGGTAAGCGGCGCCGGACGTTTGGCGTCCGGCGCCTGTTCGCGAGCAAGCTCGCTTCCCACAGAGAGGCCACGGAGCCGCTGTGGGAGCCCGCCGGGCTGCACCTGGCTTTCTTACGCAGCAAACTTCATTACAATGACAGTACCCTATCGTGGTTGTAATGAAAGGATTGTTGTGATGAAGAAAACCTGGCTTCTGGCCGTCTGCCTCGCTCTGCCAATGATCGCCAACGCCGGCGGCTTCGCCGGGCTGGACTATGTGAGCAGCAAGGTGGAACCGGATCGAGGCGGCAGCGCCAAACCCTCAGCGTTGCAGTTCAAGCTGGGAACCTGGATCAACCGCACCGAAACCCTGGGCGGTGAAGTACGCATCGGCCTGGGGCTGGACGATGACAGTCTGGGCAATGGCACCAAGGTGGAAATAGACCGCCACTACGGCGCCTATTTTCGCGGCCAGTTCCCCAACTCCATGCCGGTCCGCCCCTATGGCCTGATCGGCGTCACCCGAGTGGAAACCACCCACGACTATCGCGCCGGCGGCTCCAGCAGCAAGAACTACAGCGATCTGTCTCTCGGTCTGGGGGTGGACTTCACCGTCAGCCCCAAGGTTTTTCTGAGTGTGGAGTATCTGCGCGCCGTGGACAGTAGCGGTGACGAGGTGAACAACCTGGCGTTCGGCGTCAACGGCCGGTTCTGAACGACATACCAGGTGACCAAGCACGTCATGCCGGACTTGATCCGGCATCTCCTTCCATCAAGCGGTGTGCCCTCCAGAGGGAGCCCCCGGGTCATGCCCGGGGTGACGGCGTGCTGTTCATCCGCGGCTCACGGGCCGCGTTTTTTGTCAGAACGTCAGCGTCACGGAATCGGCAGGTAGCCGCCGTCCACTTCCTTGGTGACAATCGCCACCGCATTGTGGGCGTGCAGACTTTCCAGGTGATTCACCCGCAACCAGAAGTCGCGGTAGCAAGGTTGTGGATCCAACGCATGCTTGAGACGGCGTGCCGCATCCTCACAGAACATCAGATTCTGACCATTCAGCAGCGCGAATTCCTGCTCATCAATACGCTTGACCGCCGTCTGCACCGGCGTTTTCAGCGCCTCTTCGATGGAGTCGATCAGCGCCGTGATCGGGAAGGATTCAGCGGCCTTATCGAGCAGCACCCGCACCTGCGCGATACTGCGCTGACTGTGGGGAGTGGCGCGAATGCCTTCCTCGGTGCCGAGCCACTCGAACACTTCGTCCACATCCACCTTGCCGGACTGAAAGTCCTCGCGGAATTTTTCCTGAATCAACTGACGAGCCAATGCCGCGGAACAGGGGCAGGTGGAAGAGTACGGCACTTCCACGTACATCTCGGTGCAAAGCCCTTCTTCACCCAGTGACGCCTTGATGCTCACGGTGTAGCTCTTCCAGCCGGCGTAGCTGCTCTTGAGCGCCGGGCGGCGCATGGAGTACTCGAAGTCGAACTGCACGAAACCACGGGTGCTGAGCCCCTCATGGGTTTCC
Source organism: Alcanivorax xiamenensis (assembly GCF_009846745.1). Taxonomy (NCBI): domain Bacteria; kingdom Pseudomonadati; phylum Pseudomonadota; class Gammaproteobacteria; order Oceanospirillales; family Alcanivoracaceae; genus Alcanivorax; species Alcanivorax xiamenensis. Next base: position 21,661 of record NZ_AQPF01000003.1, read on the forward strand.
AGGAAATTGCCGAGCAGCTGTTCGATGGAAGCCGGGCTCACCGAGTGATCCCCGAAGGTTTCTTCCAGCATTAAATACAGGCGCGACATGTGAATGCCCTTGGCATCCGGATTGGCCAGATTGACGTAGGCCTGAATGGAGGTACTCACCGGGCGTTCGCCGACCCGGGTATCACTGACCCGTGCGGGCAGGTGAATTTCACTCATGCCGACCCAGTCGAGGGTGCCGCCGATATGGTCGACCATGGAGTTGGATGCCACATCAGGCATCGCCTTGGTGTTATCCGCACCACTTTCGCGCTTCATGGAAATCTCCGATTCCGATAAGGACGACCGGAACGCAGGATGGCGCTAACCGGATGCCGGGACACAGAATGGCGCCCAACGAATCAGCACTGATGGCAATCCGACTGTCATCGTCCAATCATTCAGGGGCGCAGAGTGTAGCAGAAACCTTCAGCCAAATAGACCTATTGCTGATGTGAAAATAACCGTGAAAAGCCCTGATTACGGGCCCATGGCCGTACCGGCGCACGGTGAATTACGACACCGATTGGCACCTGAACGGTTATCCCCTTGAAATATAAAGGGAAAAATACAGACATTATGTTGGCCGAAGCGCCGGCCCACCCCGGCCAACAGTTTTCGCTCATGACACCGACAGCATCGACCTATGGGTCAAGCGGCTCTTCACCGACCACTGCCTGAAACCGGGGCAGATCCCGCAACGGCTGGAACATCTCCTCGGCCCGGGCATGCTGGCGCAGCGCGTCCGATTGATTCACCGCCTGCTCCAGATCACGCAGGGCGTTCTCGATTTCGCCCAGTCCGGCCCAGGCACAGGCGCGCTGGTAGAGCGCATGGGAGTTTTCTTCATCCACCTCCAGCACCCGGTCACACAGACTCAGCGCCCAACGCTGCTCACCCAGCTCCAGCGCGGCGTCCGCCTTCCATGCCAGCGCTTCCGGATCATCCGGGCGCAATTCCAGGATGCGGTCGTACAGCTCGATTTTCTCCTTGTAGCTGGGCTCCTTGGAGGCCTTCAGCCACAGGCTGTGAATTTCGTTGGTGCGCTCGATCTCTTCCTGGTTCTCGGCAATGGTGCGGGATTTCTTGCGCAGCTCCTTCTCCAGATCCGCCAGCCGCGACTCGTATTCCACGGTCAGCCGCGACATCTCCTTCTCAGCATAAACACGGATGTTGTCCTTGAGATCCCGGATCGTGGACCAGCCCACCAGCGCCAGAATCGAGGCAGCACCGGCGATCAGGTAAAAGAAGTAAGTCACCGTATTGGTGGCGTAGCCCATGGCTTTATCCGCCACCTCCAGTTCCCGGTCGGTGACCACTTTGGTCATCTCGTTGCGGTATTCCATCATGTCCTGACGGAGAGAACGCAGTTCACCAAGAATCCAGTTTTCACGGAACTGGGAAATTACCGCCCCCCGTTCAATCTCGCTTTGCGCCTCCGGCCGGGGCGCCTCCCGTGCGTCTTCCGGAGCCTGCGGGGTTTGGGCCTGGACCGCCAGCGACACCATCAGACAACCGATCAACACACCGACTTTTCCGCCAACACGGCCAAGCCGCTGTAGCAGCGCTTTGCGGAACACGATTCACCTCTTCCTCTTGCTGATTACTGCCCCTGGGAACCTTCCAACGGGCGACGTTCACCCAAACCGGTGAGGTGCCCCATGGCGAACACCAGCCAGGCGGCGACCATCGCCGGAAAAACCTCCGACATGGTCGCATTAAGCCCCGCCAGGCGCCAGCCGACCGCCACCATGGTGGCGGCAACGACCATACTCACCGCCACCGGCTCACCGGGACGGCCACCCAACGCGTAAACCACCAGCAGACTACCAAACGAAGCGCCGAGAATCCCCCAGGCGAACAACACCAGATCAAACACATTCTCATTGGCGAACAGGGCAATACCCAGGGATGCCACCACCACCACCAGAGTGATGACACGGGCGGTGCCGTAACCGTGCCAACGGCTTGGCATCAGATCTCGGGACAGACAGGCACTGCAGCTGAGAATCAGTGAATCCACGGTGGAGATGGTGGCCGCGAACAGCCCCGCCAGCACCAGCCCGGTGGCCACATCCGGCAACAGCTCCTGAGCCATTACCGGCAACGCCAGCTCCGCATCCAGATTGCCGGCGTTCATTACCAGCGACGGGTCAACAACGCCTTGATCCATCAACAGCCGGGCCATCATCCCGACGCCCACCGCCAGCGTGTAAAAGGCAATGAACCAGGCGTAGTAATAACAACGGGCCCGGCGCACCGAACCGGGGTTCTCCACCGCCATGAAGCGCACCATGACATGGGGCTGGCCGATCACCGCGGCACCGGCGAACGTCCAGCCCACCAGAAACAGCACCGGCCCTTGCCACCCCAGCGTCAGGCTCGCCTCGGAAAAGAAACGGAAGAAATGATCGGAAACACCATGCAGCCCGGTCCAGGCGGCTTCCCAACCACCGACCATGTACACGGCGGTGCACAACATTACCGTCATGGCCACGATCATCACCACCGACTGCGCCGCATCGGTCCAGATCGAGGCACGCAGCCCGCCGGAAAAGCCGTAAAACAGCACCATCACAGCGCCGATGATCGCGCCGGTACGGGTGTCCCAGTCAAACAGGGCGTGCAACGCCTTGCCACCAGCCTTGAACTGAGCCGCCGCGTAGACACCCAGCAACACCACCGCGATGACCGCCGCCACCGTCTTCAATACCTTGAACTCGACACCGCCCCAATTGGACAGCAACTCCGGAAAGGTCAGGCTATCCCGCTTTTCCGCGGTTTCACGGATACGACGGGCCACCAGGGTTGACGCCATCCAGTCGCCCAGAATCCAGCCCACCATCATGGTGAACGCCGGCAACCCGGTAGCGTAGGTGTAACCGATCACGCCGATGAACATGAAGCCGGAATTGTTGGTGGCAACGGCGGAAAGTCCGGTCAGGGACGGTGCCACGCCCGAGCCGGCGAGCAGGTAATCGGCCTGGCTTCGGGAGCGCACCAGCACCGAAGCAAAGCCGATCAGAAGGAACAACAACATGAAGCCAATGAAGCTCGCCAGAACCATCAGGCGCCTCCCCGAACAGCCAATTACTTTGACATCTAAATATTATATCTCTAAACTAGCCTACCACTTTGAGCCACGGAGGTCCCGGCCTTGCCGCCTGGTTAGCCGAAACCGATCGAAAAAATCCCTTTCAACTCGAAATTGCGTTTTTCTTTTTTCAGTCATATTGATTCGCTATCAAGGCAATACACGGACATGGCCAGACACGACGAAGTGTTGATCGCGTTACGACAGATTATTCGCGCCACCGATTTGTACTCCCGGAAGTTGAGCAAGGTTGCCGGTCTCACCGCGCCTCAGCTGCTGGTATTGCAAGCGATCAAGCCCCATGGGGAATTGACCATGGGCGACATCGCCAATGAGGTATCAGTGAGCCAGGCCACGGTCACCACCATTCTTGACCGCCTGGAGAAACGGGGCCTGATCGAACGCAAACGTGGAGAACAGGACAAACGCCGCGTTTACGCCTCGCTCACCGGCGAGGGCGCCGCCATTCTTGAACGCGCCCCCACCCCTCTTCAGGAGGAGTTCATGGCCCGTTTCGAGCAGCTTCAGGACTGGGAGCAGACGTTGATTCTCAGTTCACTGCAACGGGTCGCCGCAATGATGAACGCGGGCGACATCGACGCGTCACCAGTGCTGGATCTGGGCGCCATCGATCGCGCTCAGCCGGTCACCGAAGAACGCCGGAGCCGCCACCGCCCCCCTTCCCAAACCGACCAGAAGTGACACCATGCCTGCAGACGACACGACCGACAAAAAACACCAGGACGACGACCTGACCCTGCGCAAGCCGGAAAGCCAGGACGGCCCCCGGGTGCATCAGTTGATCGCGGAGTGCAAACCTCTGGATGAGAACTCCGTCTACTGCAACCTGCTGCAATGCACCCATTTCGCCGACACCTCGGTGGCGGCGGAACTGGATGGCGACCTGGTCGGCTTCATCTCCGGCTACCTTCCACCCAAGCAGCAGGACACCCTGTTCGTGTGGCAGGTGGCCGTGCATGAGAAAGCACGGGGCCGGGGTCTTGCCAAACGCATGCTGGCCGCCCTGCTGGAGCGCGACGAAGCCGCGGATGTGCGCCACATCGAAACCACCATCACCCCGGACAACGAAGCGTCCTGGGGGATGTTCCGCAGCTTCGCCTATGAGCGCCGCATGCCCACCGAGGAATTCATCCTGTTCGATTCGCGCCTGCACTTCGCCGGCCAGCATCAGGATGAGCATCTGCTGCGCATCGGCCCGTTCAACCGGGACGACGCCTGAAAACGAATTCAGAGAGGACGACGGAACCATGGATACCGACATTTTTGAAAGCCACGAATCGGAAGTAATGAGCTATGCCCGTAGCTTCCCGGTGGTCTTCGACCAGGCCAAGGGCAGCTACCTGTACGATGAAACCGGCGCGGAATACATCGACTTCCTGGCCGGAGCCGGCACGCTCAATTACGGCCACAACAACCCGGTCCTGAAAGAGAAGCTGCTCGAGTACATCCAGCGCGACGGCATCGTCCATGGCCTGGACATGCACACCGCCGCCAAGCGGGAGTTCATGGACACCTTTTATGAGGTGATTCTCAAGCCCCGCGAAATGGACCACGTGATGCAGTTCACTGGCCCCACCGGCACCAACGCGGTGGAAGCGGCGCTGAAAATCGCCCGCAACATCAAGGGCCGTCATAATATCATCGCGTTCACCAATGGCTTCCACGGTGTCACCCTGGGTGCCCTGGCCGCCACCGGGAACAGCCACCACCGTGGCGTGGCCGGCGTCACTCTGGGCGGCGTCAATCGCATGCCCTACGACGGCTATCTGGGAGATGCTTTCGATACCACCGAGTACCTGGACAAGGTGTTGGGCGACTCCTCCAGTGGCGTGGACTTCCCCGCCGCCGTGATCGTGGAAACGGTGCAGGGCGAAGGCGGCATCAACGCAGCCAGCTTTGAATGGCTACGTAACCTGGAGAAGGTGTGCCGCAAACATGACATGCTGCTGATCCTGGACGACATCCAGGCCGGCTGCGGCCGTACCGGCAGCTTCTTCAGCTTTGATGAAGTGGGTATCAACCCGGACATCATCACTTTGTCCAAGTCCCTCAGCGGTTATGGCCTGCCGTTCGCCATGGTGTTGCTGAAACCGGAACTGGACCAGTGGAAACCCGGCGAGCACAACGGTACCTTCCGGGGCCACAACCTGGCGTTCGTGACCGCCGCCGCGGCCCTCAATCACTACTGGCGCGACGACAAGTTCGCCCAGGAAGTACGGAAAAAAGCCGATATCATCACCGAACGCTTCCGCGACATCGCCCGCGGCTACGATGATCATTGGTTCTACCTGAACGGGCGCGGCATGATGCAAGGCCTGGTCTGCCGCGACGGCGAGCTGGCCGAGGAAATTACCAAGGCCTGTTTCAAGCGCAAATTGGTAATTGAAACCTCCGGTGCCGACGGCCAGGTGATCAAAACCCTGTGCCCGCTGATCATCAGCGAGGAAGACCTGAACCGCGCCATGGAGATTCTCAAGGACAGCGTGACCGAGGTCATGACCGACCGGGTCAAGCGTGGTGAAGCACATTCCGTAGGCTGATCCCCCTCGTGCTCCCCCGCCCGGGGGAGCGCCTTTCTCCCCTGTCATACTCTGGAGCCACTTTAATGATCGTACGTACTCTGGCGGAAGCCGAGAAAACCGAACGCCGCGTGGTCGCGGAAAATGGTAACTGGCAGTCCGTTCGGCTGTCCCTGAAGGAAGACGGCATGGGCCACTCCTTCAATATCACCACCATCTTCAAGGGCACCAAGACCCATATCAAATACGCCAACCATTGGGAATCGGTGTACGTGATGTCCGGCAAGGGCAAAATCGAGCTGGTCGAGAGCGGTGATGTCTATGAATTGACCCCCGGCACTATTTACCTGCTCGACCAACATGACGAGCACTATCTGTACGGCGGTGAAAATGAGGATATGGTGGTGGCCTGCGCTTTCACTCCGCCGCTGAGCGGCAAGGAAGTCCACGATGAAAACGGCGTTTACCCCGCCGACCTGGACTGACTGCCGACACGCTTGCACGCAACACGCCGCCCGCTTCGCGGGCGCACGCAAAACCCTATAGCGCTTTTCCGCGAAAATCACCTTGCGGATCGTCACTGCCCCCTACGCCATGATCCCCGAGCAGGAGGAGGAGCGTGGGGCGTGCCGGCGTATACGCGCGATACTTATGGGAGTTATACTGCGGCGCGACAGTATCGCAGGCTCCCATAATGAAAATACTGATCGCCGACGACCACCCCCTGTTTCGCGCCGCGTTGCGCCAGGCGGTGGAAAGCAGTTTTGCCGATGCCCGTATTATCGAAGCCGATTCCCTGGCGGCGCTGGAGCGCCTGGGCCAGGACGAAACCGTGTTCGATCTGATCCTGCTGGATCTGCACATGCCGGGCACGCACGGCTTTTCCGGTCTCGTCTATCTGCGTGATATCCATCAACGGGTGCCCCTGGCGGTGATCTCCGCCAACGAAGAGGTCGCCGTGATTCAACGGGCCCTGCACTTCGGCGCGGACGGCTTCATTCCCAAATCCGCCTCGGTGGACGCCATGACCGAAGCGCTGGAACGGATCATGAACGGCGAGCGCTGGGTCCCGGAAAAAGCCCGCGGGCCTCGCCCTCCGGATCTCGCCGACTACACCGCCATGCGCGAGCGCATCACCAGCCTGACACCGCAACAATTCCGCGTCATGGGCATGCTGCTGGAAGGCATGCAGAACAAAGTGATCGCTTACGAACTGGATGTGTCGGAAGCCACCGTCAAGGCGCACATGACCGCCATCTTCCGCAAACTCGGCGTTCGCAACCGGACTCAAGCGGTGCTGGCCCTCAAGGATCTGGCCATCGATGCCCCCGGCGATCTCTGACCCGGGCCCGTCACAACACCACCCAGGCATTCGCTGCCAAGGCAGCTTCCCACAGCGGCGTTGTGTCCTCTCTGTGGGAAGCTGCCTTGGCGGCGAATCGGCATGCACCACCGCTATAACGCCCGCAGCACCGCCAGCAAGGCATCCTGATTAACCGGCTTCTGCAGGAACTGCACTCCCATTTCCTCCGCCATGGTACGGATCTCCGGCCGCCGGTCGGCGGTGATCAGAACCGCCGGCACCACATCGTCCCAATAGCCGTCCAGCGCCTCGATCACCTGAAACCCGGTCTCGCCATGATCCAGCTGATAATCCACCACCAGCAGATCCGGCGCTGGCTGGCTCCTTGCCTTCTCCATCGCCTCACCCACCGAACCGGCCACCACCGGCTCGCATCCCAACGCACGAAACAAGGCTTCCAGGCTGGCCAGTAAAGCGGCGTCATTATCGACACAGAACACCCGCATGCCCTGAATGTCCCTCTGCGGTTCCTCGATGATATCCACCGGCGCGGCCGTCGGTGTTTGCGACCGGATGCGGGGCACCGAAACCGTGAATACGGTGCCCTTGTCCGGCCAGGAACGCACCGTCAGCGGATGCTCCAACAGGCGGCAAATACGGTCGGCTATCGCCAGTCCAAGCCCCAGCCCCTTCACCTGCCGGCGGCCCTGCTGCGGCAAGCGCAGAAATTCCCGGAACACCTGGGTCAATTGATCCTCGGGGATACCCGGTCCGGTATCCCAGATTTCGATACGAACCCAGTCGCCATCGCGGCGGCAGCCGAATAACACCTTGCCGCGATCGGTGTAGCGCACCGCATTGGACAACAGATTCTGCAACACCCGCCGCAACAGAGTGGGATCGGTCCGCACCTCCACCTCCGCCGCCACCAGATGCAGGCTGAGCGCCTGATCCCTGGCCAGCACGCCGAATTCCTGTCCAAGCTGCTGCATCAACGGCCGCAGACTCACCGGCGCCGGGTGGGAGGGCATGGTGCCGGTGTCCAACCGACTGATTTCCAGCAAGGCGGAAATAATCTGCTCCGCGGCCTGCAACGAGCTGTCGATATGACCGAGCACTTCGGTTTCGTAGGCGAAATCCTGCTCCTTCCGGCCGAGCCGTTGCCCCAGGGACGACACGAACAATTGCGCCGCGTTAAGCGGCTGCATCAGATCGTGGCCGGCGGCCGCCAGGAACCGGGTCTTGCCTTCATTGGCTTGCTCCAGCCTGGCGTTCAGTTCCGATAACCGGCGGGTGCGTTCGGACACCATCTGTTCCAGGTTCTCGTTGATCTGCCGCAGCGCTATTTCGTCCCGCTTGCGTTCGGTCACGTCCATATAGGTACTGACAAAGCCGCCCCCCTCCATGGGGTTACCGCGCACCTCCACCACCACGCCATTGGGCAGCTCCCGTTCAAAGCGGTGAGCATGGCCTTCACGCAATAGCTGCACTCTTTTGTTGACGTCCTGTTCCAGGTCATCACCATCATAGAAACCGCGCCCGGCGTTATAGCGATAAACCTCTCCGATCGGCCTTCCGAGGCGGATCAGCCCCTCCGGATACTCGAACATCCGCACGTAGGCCTGGTTCCAGGCCACCACGTTAAGATCGCGATCCACCACGCAAATTCCCTGGCTGATAGTCTCGATGGTGGTGCGCAGCAGTTGGTGATTGAACTGGATCAACTGGGACGCTTCATCCATGATCCGCACCATCTCATCATGGCGCACATTCTGTTTGCTCAGCAGAGAACCCATCACGATACGCGCGGTGGACGCCCCCATGGCACCGGCCAGCAACCGCTCCACATAGCGAACCAGATGCAACGGCGCCGGCAGCTGCAGATCCGCTGGCACCTGACGCCGCTCCAGATAATCGAAGAACAAGGTCCGCGCGCGGGGGTGCCCCAACCCTCTCTCACACACTTGCAGCAATTCCGCGGTGGAGATCAGCGGGTGCCCCATCTTCTCCCGCCACCAATCCGTGGGGGTATCGACGAAGCGCGTGGCCTGGGTCTCATCCAGCGCCTCACGGAAAGAACGCCGGGAAAAATAAATATAGGCGGCCAGATTCAGGCTGAGGCTCCAGAACACGCCGTGGGTCAATGGATCCAGCCCTTCAATACCGAACAAGGCATGGGGCCTCAATATACCCAGCCCGATCAGGCCATGAAGGTTGAGCCAGCCCACCGCCGAATCCGGCAGCATCAGTGGCAACAGCAGGCAGTACAGCCAGATCACGAATCCCGCGATCATGCCAACGAAAGCGCCATTGCGGTGCCCCTTGTGCCAATACAGCCCCCCCAGCAGCGCCGGCGCGAACTGGGCCACGGCGGCGAAGGAGATCAACCCCAAGTGCGCCAGCCCCTGAATGCGATCGATGATGGTGTGGAACAGAAACGCCAGGATCAGCAACAGAACGATGCTCAGACGCCGGAGAAAACGCAACTGCCCGCTCAGGTCGGACAGTTCCTCCTTGCCCTGGATCCGGTATTGCACCCAGGCCGGCAGCAGGACTTCGTTGGTCAACATGATCGCCAGAGCAATGGTGGAAACGATCACCATCCCGGTAGCGGCGGCGATGCCCCCAATAAAGGCCACCAGCAACAGCCCGTGATTGCCGGTGGCCATGGGCAACGACAGCATGAACATGTCTTCCTGGGTCCCCGGTGGCAGCATCTGTAAACCCGCCGCCACGATGGGCAACACGAACACCGCGAACAGCAGCAGGTACAACGGTAGCACCCAGCGACTGCTGCGCAGATGACGAAGATCGTTGTTCTCCACCACTCCCACATGGAACTGGCGGGGCAGGCAAATGATCGCCAGCATCGACAACAGTAACGCGGTGACGAATCCCTGGGAAAACAGGGTCGGCTCAAACAGATCACGGATAGCGGCGTCGGCGGTCACCCGGTTCCACAAGTCGAAGGGGCCGCTGTAGATGCCAAACAAGCAAAAGAGCCCGACAATGACAAAGGAGACCAGTTTGATGAAGGACTCAAAACTGACCGCCAGCATCAATCCGGACTGGTGCTCGGTGGCGTCGATGTGGCGGGTGCCGAACAAAAGCGTGAACAACGCCATCAGCGCCGTGACCACCAAAGCGGTATCCAGCGGCGGCGACACGTCCGCCCCCAGCACATGCTCGAACGACAAGGTCACCGCCTTCAGTTGCAAGGCGATGTAGGGCAAGACACCGATAATCGCCACCAACGTGACCAGAACCGCCAACTGACGGGACTTACCGTAACGGGCGGCGAGAAAGTCGGCGATGGAGGTAATGTGGTGCTGCTTACCCACCGACACCAGTTTGTAGACCAGCGCGGCACCGAACAGCACGGTAATGATCGGTCCCAGATAAATAGGCAGGTAGGTCCAGCCACTTTGGGCGGCGTCTCCAACCGCGCCATAAAACGTCCACGAAGTGCAGTATACCCCCAGCGCCAGGCTGTAACTCCAGGGGTTGTTCACCACCCGCAGACCACGCCGCTCGGCCCGGTCTCCCCACCAGGCGATGATAAACAGAATCAGCACATACAGCAGCGCCAGGCCGCCCAACTGCCACAGAGAAACCACCTTGCCTCCGAACCGTGTGCAAGCCCGATACGCTTACACGCAACACGCCGGCACGCTTACACGCCAATCGCGGCTCATGAGCGCAGATACCCTGGCGGAGGGCTCCATCTCACCACAGCATCAAGGCACGCGCGAAGCGAATCACCACCGCCAGCAATAATAACAATACACCCGCGCGCTGCGCCTTGAACTCCGCCACTGACAGCGCCATACCGCGCGCCCAGAAACGGGCCACGCCGCGCCAGTCTCCGGTGCGACGCCAATAGTGCGCGTAGGTACCCAGAACGACCAGCAGCCCCAGAACCAACAATACCGTTTCCAAATACACCATGGTTTACCACTCCTTGCCAGGGCCTGTTCACGCTATTTCCACCAGCCGGGTGTACATCAGCGCGGCCGTGGTGGCATCACCGCGCGCGCTGTGCCGCCCCATTACCGGCACCCCCAGATCCGCCGCCACCTGCTCAAAACGCAAATCCGCCACCTGTTCGGGCTGGCGATGACGCAGACGTTTCTGGTACAGGCTGCTCAGCTCGATACGGCGGTTGGGCAGCTCAAAACCGAACAGGGCTTTGGTGTAACGATTCAGAATCGCCATATCGAAGCTCAGACACCAGCCCACCAGCGGCCGGTTATCAATAAAGGCGAGCAGTTGCTCCAGGACCCGGCGAACCTCACCACCCTCACGCAGATCCAGCGGCCGCAACCGGTGAATGCGAATCGACGTGGCATCCAGGGATGCCGGCGCCTGAACGTGCAGATCCAGCGCCGCGCCCGCTTTCACCCGCCCATGACTGATCGGCACCGCCGCCACGGATACCAGTTCGGCACGGCGCACATCCAGTCCGGTGGTCTCACAGTCAATCGCCACCAGCTCATCCGGGTCCGAGGGTAACTCGAACATATGAGAGAAAGGACCATCGCCGTGCCGGTGGCGCTGCCAGATACGCTTCAATGTATGCATGGTTCGGTACTCCTGATTCAGTACTCAAGATGGAAACGCCGACTCAGGCTCTTCTTGAAGTCATTCACCACATGCAGGGCGTCGCGCAGCATATCCCGCTCCAGGGACGACAAGCCGGCGACGTTGACCTGATTGCCGGAATCCAACGCGGCTCCGGGCTCGGACATGGATCTCATCTGCTGTCGCAGTCGCAACTCGGAAAACACCGATAACGCGCCACCGAGATCATCCGCCATTTCCGCTTCCAAATGACCGGCATCGACCAGGCGCGTCAGCCGGGCCAGGGTGTTGGTTTCCCGTATGCGATAACGCAGGCTCAACGCCCGCACCCCATGAACCAGCGGGAAAACACCGCCCTTCTTGATATCCAGGGTCCGGTCGCGGGTCTTGAGAGTACCGAACAAGGTCAAAGGCGTGGCGAAATGCAGAATCGGACGGGCAAATTGGGACAGCAGAATTTCGTCGTGACTGCAGTGCTCGAATAACAGGTCCCGCAGTCGTTCCACCAAACGCACCTGCCCCGCCACCGGATGAGCATCGGCCAGAATCGCCAATCGCATCATTGCGGCGTCATCGCCCTGCCCCACCCAGCGCCGAATACGCCGGCGCCAATCCGCCAAGGTGCCGACCCATTCCGGATTCGACACCATGATGCCACCAGGACAACGGGGGTACCCCAGACGCACCAGCGTGTCGGTGAAGGCGCGGGACAGCTCGCGCAGTTCCGGCCAGTTCAGCTCTTCTTCCAGAATCAGACCGTTATCCTGATCGGTCTTCAGTATCTGTTCACCGCGACCCTCACTGCCAAATACCATCAGGCAGCACTGCGTCGCCCGCGTCTGGGGCACCAGGAATTCAAAGGCACGGGCGATGATGCGGCCATTGAGCGCCGCCATCAGTTCCATGGCGAAGCGCATGCGCACGCCCTGTGCCATCAGCGCCCGTACCAGCTCCGGCAAACGAGCGCTGGCCAAGACCAGGGCATCCATGTCCTCCGCCCGTTCCACTTCCAGACCCACCACGTAGGAGCGGCTGGAAAAGAAACTAAGCACATCCGGTAGCTCCACCACGCCCAGGGCGCGCCCCTGTGCCATCACCACCACCCGGGTCACCTGGTGTCGGGTCATGCGTACCAGAGCGGCGAACAGAAACTCATCCAGATCAACGGTTACCAGAGAAAACGAGGCCAACCCCAACACCGGACTTCGCGGCGTCAGTTCCTCTTCCACCAAGCCACGCAGCAAGTCGGTTTTGGTGATCACTCCGACCCGACCATGGGCTTCCAGCAGCAAGCTGTCCACGCCATGCCGAGTCAGCTCCGTGGCCGCATCACCGATGGTGCCGTCCGCGGGCAACAGCACCGGCTCCCGCATGCACTCACTGACCCGCGCCAACATGAAACCGGCCAGAGTGACACCACCTTCCCGCCGCTCCGCGAGTAACTGGCTTTTCGCCGCCAATCTTGCCTGAAAGTAGTCCGCGAACTCAGGTTCCTCATTGCACAAGGACTGAAACAGCTCCGCCGGAATCAAATAGCAAAGCGCTTCTTCCTCCACCTTGAACCGATAACGGCTGGTGCCATTGAAGACGGTAATGGCGCCAAACAGATCATCATCGGTATAGACCGCGATCCGGGCGGACGCTTCCGGAGCATGGGGATCCAGCTCCACCACCACGCCTTTGTGAACCACATAGACATAATCGGTGGCGTCACCGGCGTCGAGAATCACGGTGCCCGCGGCCAGGAAGGTCATTTCCACCGCCTGGCCCAAACGTTCACGGCCATGTTCACCCAACAGGGAGAACGGCAACTGCTCGAAATTCAGATCCACCTTGCCCCTGTCCTCCCGGAATCCCATTCCTTCATCGAACAAGACTGCCGGATAAACCATCGGATAAGCCAACCCTGGGATGGGCTTATCCGATGATCTTTTCCTGATAGCCGGCCCCTGTGCCCTTTTCCTATGAGAAAGGGGCAAGGCGCATCGCACCTCGCCCCCATTTATCTACTCCTGGTCCAGTGATCAGTGTTGTACCGCCGCGCCGGCGCCACGGGGCACCCGGATGTCCTCGACAATATGCTGGATATGTTCCGGCGGCGCCTGGGTAACCCGGGAAACCGCGAAAGCCACCACGAAGTTAAGAATCATACCGACAGTACCAATCCCCTCGGGGGAGACACCAAACAGCCAATTATCAGCGGTGTTCAGCTCCGGCGAGATGAACTTGAAGTAGACGATATAGCCGAAGGTGAAGGCCAGCCCCACCAGCATGCCGGCAATCGCCCCTTCCTTGTTCATGCGGCGGTAGAAGATGCCCATCAGAATGACCGGGAAGAAACTCGCCGCCGCCAACCCGAAGGCAAAGGCCACCACCTGGGCCACGAAACCCGGTGGATTAATGCCAAAGTACCCGGCGATGATGATGGCGACGATGGCCGCGAGGCGCGCCGCCAACAGTTCCTGTTTCTCGCTGATCCCGGGCACCAGGGTTTTCTTCAAAAGGTCATGGGAAATAGCCGACGAGATCACCAGCAGCAACCCCGCCGCCGTCGACAAGGCCGCCGCTACGCCCCCCGCCGCCACCAGGGCAATCACCCAGGCCGGCAAATTGCCGATTTCCGGGTTGGCCAGAACGATAATGTCACGGTCAATATAAACCTCGGAGGCGTTATCCGTGGGGGTATTGGTCAGCACACGCTCCCCTTGCGGACCAGCGGCCTCCTCGCGGGAGCCAGAGAAAACCGGCTTGCCCTCGAACGGCGCGCCCGCGGCCATCTGCACACGGCCGTCGTTGTTCTTGTCCATCCAGCCAATCAGACCGGAGTTTTCCCAGTTGTAGAACCAGCCGGGCAACGCCTTGTACTCGGTGCCGTTTACGGTTTCGATCAGATTGGTACGGGCGAAGGCCCCCACCGCCGGCGCCGAGGTGTACAACAGAGCGATGAAGAACAACGCCCAACCAGCGCTGATCCGTGCATCACGTACACGCGGCACGGTGAAGAAACGCACGATAACGTGAGGGAGGCCGGCGGTCCCGCACATCAAGGCGGCGGTGATAAAGAACACATCGATGGTGGATTTGGTACCGTCGGTGTAAGCGCCAAAGCCCAGATCCTGAACCACCTGATCCAGACGCTCCAGAAGATAAACGCCGGTATCATTGCCGGAAGCGTCCAGCACGGTGGCGCCAAATCCGGTTTGCGGCAGTACGTGGCCGGTCATCATGATCGACAAGAACACCGCTGGTACCAGGAACGCGAAAATCAGAACGCAGTATTGCGCGACCTGAGTGTAGGTAATGCCTTTCATGCCACCCAGCACGGCATAGAAGAAGACGATGGCCATGCCGATGACCACGCCGATGTTCACGTCCACTTCCAGGAAGCGGGCGAACACGATACCAACGCCGCGCATCTGCCCGGCCACGTAGGTAAACGATACGAATATCACACAGATCACCGCCACCGTTCTCGCCACGTTGGAGTAGTAACGGTCACCGATGAAATCCGGCACGGTGAACTTGCCGAACTTGCGCAGGTAGGGCGCCAGGAGCATCGCCAGGAGCACATAGCCGCCAGTCCAGCCCATCAGGTATACGGAAGCGTCATAGCCGGCGTAGGCGATAATCCCCGCCATGGAAATAAAAGACGCCGCCG
Source organism: Alcanivorax xiamenensis (assembly GCF_009846745.1). Taxonomy (NCBI): domain Bacteria; kingdom Pseudomonadati; phylum Pseudomonadota; class Gammaproteobacteria; order Oceanospirillales; family Alcanivoracaceae; genus Alcanivorax; species Alcanivorax xiamenensis. The sequence continues at coordinate 36,863 of NZ_AQPF01000003.1, forward strand.
ACATCCAGTCCGCCGCCGTGGCGGCACCATTGGCCACCGGAGAGACACCGCCACCAGCCACGTAGAACTCCTTGGTGGAGCCGGCCCGCGACCAGATGGCAATGCCGATATAGAGCGCGAACGACGCGCCCACGAAAATATAGGTTAGAAGCTGGACATCCATACTCTTATCCTCATTGTTATCGAGCTGGTTTACTGCTCGTCCACGTCGAATTTCTTATCCAGTTTGTTCATGGAGTGGGCATACATGACGATCAGTATCAGGAACACATAGATCGATCCTTGTTGCGCAAACCAGAAGCCGAGTTTGAAGCCGAAAAACTGGATGGCATTCAGTTGATCCACGAGCAGGATGCCGAAGCCGTAGGAAACAACAAACCAGACAACGAGATAGGAGAAGATCAATCTCAGGTTGGCGGCCCAATAGTCGCGGGCGTTTTTTTCTCTCATTAGTTAACCCCTTTCCCAGTGACGATTCCCAGTGACGATGACGGCACTGACAGCGACCCCGTCTCGACATACGCGCCCGGTTTTCACCGGACAGGCACGGACGGTCCGCATCTAAGAGCCTGTTCATGATCTCTACGCCACCGCGTTGCTGCTGGAAAAGCCGCCAGAGGGCGTTGGGGACTGCAGGCTCTGGTGGGCCAAAGTCAAAGGCCACAGCGTCCTCTGGCGGCTTTTCCAGCGCAACCCGAAGGGCCGGGGCCACTTTCTTTAGACCGCGATTACGCTTGTTTATGTAGAACGACTACACCGCACAATCGAAATCACGCCCTGACGACACTTTCCACCAGGGGAGAAGGGAACTCCGGCGCGGTGGCGTAGAGATCATGAACAGGCTCTAAGATAAGAGACTAAACAAAGCCGGATGGCGCGACAGTATGACTTTAGTCGAAGGGCGGGGCCGGCGGCGCCAGGGCCTGTTCACACTATTTGCACCGCGCCTGTCGCGGTGCAAATAGTGTGAACAGGCCCTAGTCGCCGGCGTCCGAGTAGGCGGGAAAATTCAAGGTAAACGTGGAGCCTTGCCGCACCACGCTCCGGCATTGGATCTCACCATTGTGCTTGTCCATCACCGTCTTCACGAAGGCCAGTCCCAACCCCAGACCGGTGGCCATGTTATCGGCATCGAAGCGGCGATAGCTTTCAAACAGGTAGGGAATGTCGTGGCTGGCGATACCGATCCCCTGGTCGCTGACCTGACAAATCACTCTGTCGCCGCTTTGCAAAACCGACAACGTCACCACGCTTCGGGGCGGGCTGTATTTGATCGCGTTCTCAAGCAGATTGAACACCGCCCGTACCAGGAACCCCTGATCACCCCAAATCGGCCCGCCATCATCGTCAAGGTTATCGCTTTCCAACTGGATACCTTTGGCCTGAGCCAAGGGCCAGGCCCGATCCAGCGCATCCATGGCGATATTGGCCAGCAGCACCTCCCGGAAATCCAAGGCGCCGAATTCCACCTTGGCCAATTGCATGAAGTCCTCGATCATGTCCAGGGCGGATCGTACCTGTCGCTCCAGACGTGCATGAAATTCCCGCTCTGGCAACGCCGCGGTACCGTTCTGCATATCAAGCAGGGCCAGCATGCTGGCCTGCGGTGCCTTCATATCATGGGACAGGAACCGCAACATGTGAGCCCGTTGCTCCGCCGCGCGGCGTTCGCCGGTCATATCCACCAGACTGATCAGCCAACCCGCGTCCAGGGTAATCGCCGTCCACAGCGGCGCCACTTCCATACGATAGTGATTCCCCCAGCGATCAAAAAAGGCCTGGCCGTGCCAGTGACGCACATCGGCGAAACGCCCGCCCTCGGAGAGGAACACCGGCACTGCATCCGCCGGCACCACCGTCAGCAACGCATCCCGCAACTTCCAACTCTCCACCCCCGCGGGATTTCCCACCAGCCAGCGGGCTTTTCGATTGGCGGCCTTCACCTTGGCCTCGCCATCCACCAGAAACGTCACCACTGGCAGAGAGTCCAGCATGTCGGTGACGAACCGGCGAGAAGCACGCAGCTGTTGCACACCGGCTTCCAGGGCCATGACCCGGCGATGCAGCGTACTGCCCCAATGCATGCGGGAAGCACTGCCCGCCTCCGGCACCATGTTCGGCTCACTGCTCAGCGACTCGATCTCACTGCTGAACCAACGCAGGATCACACTCTGACTGCGCCATTGCCATAGCAGATAGAACAATACCAGTCCGGTTAAGGATGCCGCCGGAGGCCACCAGACTCCCAACCGCAAAGCCAGAGCACATGCCACCATGGTCAGTGTCGCCATCAACGCCATCAGGACGTGGACATAGCGCAAACGCGACACCAGCAAGGCGATCATCAAGGCCAGCACCGGCACCATGGACAGCAATATCCTCGTGGCTTTATCCAGCTCGGTAATAACATAGCCATCCATCAGGCCATTGAGCAGATTAGCCTGGATCTCCACCCCGGCCATGGTGCCCATACGGCCCGATACCGGTACCGCATAGCGATCTCCCAGGCCGGAGGCGGTGGCGCCAACCAGCACGACCCTGTCTTTAAGCAGCTCGTCCGGAACCTCGCCGAGCAACACACTGCTGTAGGACACTCGCGGGAACGCCCCGGGCGTCCCCCGAAACGGCACCCGGACCAGATGATCCCGATGCCAGGAAGGAGTGTTGTGTATCGACTGGGTTTCCTCGCCCGGCATCGCCATTCCCGTGGCCAACCCCTTGCTCGCCAGGGAATCGAACAGCGCCCAGGTAAGATGCGGTACCACCTGATCAATAACGCCCTCGCACAGATACAGGCGCCGCACCTTGCCATCCATATCCGCTTCCACATTAATGTGTCCGATGCCGGCGGCATTGTCAGCGATGTCAGGCAAAGGCGGATAAACAACGGGGGGCGCCCCCGGCGTCGACATCGGAGCCCGCGCCAGGGGCACATAGACATTACCGGCACGGGCCATGGCGGCGCCCAGGCGCTGGTCCGCCTTGCCGTCACCTTCCGCTTCCAGAAAAAGGATATCCATCATCACGGCCTGGGCACCGGCCTCATGCAAGCGGTCCAACAGTGCCGCGTGCACCAGCCGGCTCCAGGGCCAGCGCCCGATCTCACGAAGGCTGCGGTCGTCCACGGCGACAATGAGAATATCGTCGTTCACCGGCCGATCCGACCAGGCAATCATATGGTCATAGACCGACGCATTGAGCTGTACGAAGTCACGGCTCGCCATCCAGCCGGTGGCGGCCAGAGCGATCAGTAACAGCACGCCCCACTGGAAAAACAGGCGGCGAAATAATGCTTCGCTGGTCAATATGGGCATCAGGACAGCTTGCTGGCTAGGAGAATCGAAAAGCAAGGGGGCCTAGCGGTGGGCACCCACCCCGCGCAGGAAAAACACATGATGGGCTTCGCGCCCTTCAATGCCATTGGCATCGACCGCCGACAAGCGGACATGGTACGCCCCCGCGGGCACATCCTCGACTTTAAACTCACCATCATCCGATACCGCTTCACGTACCAGCTCGATGAAATCACTGTCCCTGGACATTTGCAGCCGATACAGGACGGCTCCCGGTAACGATTCAACCCGGGCGTGCAGAACCCCGCCCGCGCCACGCCAGTCGGGCAGCAAGGTGGGCGCGGGCAACAACGCGACACGCATCAACCGGCCATCGCTGTCCAGGCGCCCGCCCTCACCTTCACGCACCTGCTGCTGAGCGTGGCCATCGTGACTGATCGCCACCGCTCCGCGCAGCACGCTGGTGGTGGCGGCACCGGTCTGTTCCCGTACACGAAAATGGGTACCACGCACGCCGATAATACCCACCGGGGTTTCCACCTGATAGTGCTCTTCGCCGGGACGCGAGGTGACTTTGGACTCCACCGCGCCGCTCTCCAGGCGGACGCGGACAATACCCCGATCACGCTCCTTGGCGAATCGAACCCGGCTGCTGGATGGCAAAACCACCTGGGAACCGTCTTCCAGGCGCAAGGATACAAAGGCGAAAGGACCAGTCACCACGGCTTGGGTTGTATCCAGTCGCATGCCCGTCAACAGCTGTTGACGCTCACCATCCACGCCCTCGGCCCAGACCTCACCTTCCAAGTGAAGCACATCGATACTTAGAGGGCTGTTCTCCTCCAGTATCAGCTTGGTATCGGGTTGCAAACGGTAAGGGTCGGACAGGTGATTGAGGTCACGAACACGGCGCCAGGCCCGAGCGTCCCCCAGATAGTCTTCGGCGATATCCCAAAGCGTATCGCCGGGACGCACGATATGGTATCCCGGCGATGATGGGGACTGTGGATTGGCCGGCGGCGGCGCGGCCATCGCGGTGCCGGCGAGCAGCAGCCCGCCAAGCAGACCGCCGATCACGCCTTGTGTCATGGCCACGATCCGTGGCGGCCACCCTCCGGGCCGTCGCCGAAGCGATGCTGGAAATTGCTTCCGGCAATTTTTTGTCACGCCTTGCATGGTCCACCCTCTTCTTCAGGCCCCGTCCACGGGCTGAGTCGGCGCGTTCCCTCGCTGTTGGCGTTGGAGTCAGTTGTATTCGATGGTAAATGTGGCGATCGCGCGGGTTTCACCGCCATTGACGGTGGGCGCGGTCTGGTAATAACGGGCCTTCAGCGGCAGTTGGAATTGATGGTCCCCAGGCGTCACCGTACCCAGTTCGACACGATCGCCATTGGCGATGGGCGTGGAGGTGCGGTTATCGAGCAATTGAATGCCCACGCCACTGGCGGCCTCGGACCCCTCATCAATCTTGATGACACCAGCCGCGCCACTGGGATCCGGGCTGTACCCGAAAGACAGCTTCACCGTGTCCTGGCCATTGCTGGGGCCGACACAGGACAAGCCCACCTGGAATTCCTTCTCCGTATTGGTACTGCCAACGCCGGAAAAAACGGAACGGGACACCGTGCCAAAGTCCACGGCGATATTGCGGGACCCCATATCCACCTCGCAGGCGGAAGAGACGATGGTGATCGCGCTGGCGTCCAGGTACGAGGTGAGGATCGGAGTCCCTGAGCCAGACCCATCCGCGTAGTAAGTTGTGTACTGGCCGGGAGCCAGCGTGCCTGACCCGGTTTGATTAGCGATCTTGATAATTTCTACGCGAAAATACCCTTCGGACAACCTGCCCCTTGAGCTGTTAAGACGCAAATCATGCGGATATACCACGGTCTGGCTAAGGCCTGCGATGCGCCGTGAAAGACGAATCCCGATACCATCCACCTGGGTCGTATAGATATTCGGATCATAGCTGCTGGGATTACCAATCAAGGTCCGCCCACGCATATATCCGCCCCCTCCATAACAGCGCACCGCATCTTCTCTGGCGCCAATGGGGAACTCTTGCATCGCCAGAACCGTACCGACCGGCACATTCGGTGTAATCGTCACCTGCCCCATTCGCATATTGATATTCTGGACACTGGTTTCGACATAACAGGCCGCTCTGGCCGAAATGGACACCATCGACAATACCAGGACCACAATCGGAGCAACGAACCAATTAGGTATGGACACTTTATTCACAACGGGCCTCCAGATGATGGTAGGCGCGGGCCGCGCTTGCGTCCTCGTCGGACTCCGGCACGCGATAGTCGATGTCGCAGCTCTGGTTCGCTTCCTCGCCCCACTTGACGCTCAGACGGCCGCTCTCTTTTTCCGTGCGCAGATAGACCCGGCCGCTCTGGCCCACCAGACCCACTGGCTGGCCAGCCTCGTCGTACACCTCGGCGCCGAACGGAACCGGTTCACCATCCACTCTTTTGGCCTTGATCAGCAGCGCCTGACCACTGACGGTATCAAAGGTGAGCTTGGCCACGGCACCCGCATAGGGCGCCACCTGCTGACTGCTGGTCTTCAGTTCCACTTCGGTGGACATATCGTTCGGATCCAGCGTCACCGAATTCAGCCGGTAAGGCGAAACATAGGGCACCACCGCGTAACCCCGCTTGTCGATGCGCACGCCTGACATGTTGGTCACGCGCGCCCCGGCGGCGGCCGGCGCTTCCACCAACACCATGGTTTCACCGCGCTGAGGGGTCAGCGTTACACCGCCGCCATGCGCCACCATGCTGCCGCTGACGCCGGCTCCCATCTGAGTAAAGTTGTCGTTATGACTGTAAGAGGCCCGCAGCGTGGCATAGGGCGCCCGGTATTCACCGCTGAGTTCGCCGGTGGCGCCACTCTGATCCTGGTGGCTGACCGCCACGTTATAGGTCATGTTGCCGTCCACGCCGGTACTGCCGGAGACACCCAGACGGCTGCTTTCGTAGGCGCTGTCACGCATGGTCCCGGAACCGATCAGGCTGGCGTTGCCGGCCACGTTGTCCAGCGGCACCGAGAAGTTGAAGTTGTACTGGGTATCGTCACGACCAAACTCGTCCTCGGTCTTCAGCGCCGAGAAACCGTAATGGAAAGGCCCATAGTTGTTGTTGTAACCCACCTGGTACTGCGTGGTTTCCCCTTCGCTTTTCCAGTAATCACGAACGGAACCGGTGAAGTACATCGCCCCCAAACCAGCACCCAGAGTCTGATTCACGGTGAGCTGGAACTCACTGCGCTGACGACGCACCGCGTCGAAACCCAACTGACGGTCTTCGTAGTCATGGGCGATGATGGCATCGCGCAACCCCAGATAGCCGGAGGTGGAATAGCGATAGGCCGCCACCGTCACATTGGTGCCGGTATCGGGCATGAATTTGCTGTAACCCAGTTTGTAGCTCTGGCCATTGCGATCGCCATAGCGATCGAAGCCGGTACGGGCGTGGGTGACATCGGCTGAGAAGGCGCCAACGGGCGTCCCCACCGCGACACCGGCCAGATAAGCCTGGTAATCATCACTGAAGGTGGCGCCGGTGTAACCGGTCAGCCAGTTGGTCAGGCCCTTCTGGTAGGTGGCCTGCATCAGCCAGGGATCATCATCCAGGCTGGTTTCACGTACCTTGCCGGCGGTGACGCTGTATCGGGAGATGCCCGGCCGCAACATCTGCGGCACGGAGGCGAAGGGCAGACTGAAGCGGCGGATACGGCCGTCCGCTTCGGTAACGGTAACCTCCAGGTCACCGCCGTAGCCGGTGGGGTACAGGTCATCAATGACGAATGGCCCCGGCGGCACCGTGGCCTGGTAAATCACCTGGCCGTTCTGGCGCACTTCCACCAACGCGTTGCTTTCCGCCACGCCGCGGACGGTGGGCGCATAGCCGCGCAGCGAATCCGGCAACATGCGATCATCGGACGCCAGCCGGGCGCCGCGGAACCCCATGGAATCGAACAGATTGCCTTCGGTGTAGGCGTCCCCCACCGTCACCATGCCGCGGATCGACGGAATCGGCCGGCGCAGATAGGTGGCGGTGCTCTGCCAGTCAGTGCCCTCCCCGTCACGGCGAGACACATTGGAGTCGTGCCGCAATTGCCAGGCGCCAATATTGATGCCGCTATTGAGCATCAGGTAGGCATTGTCGTAGGTACGATCATTACCGCCGTAATGGCTCTCGGTGCGCAGCGCGTTGAAGTTGTAGCTCAGGAAACCGGCATTGATGCCCGGATCCCAGAACGCCGGATCCACATAGCCACGCGCACTGCGACGCATATTGGCTTGCGGGATACTGATCTCCAGACGCATGTTGCTGCTGTCAAAGCGAGCCAGGGCACCGGGCAACCAACCTTCCAGCGAGCGACATTCATCCCCCAGTGTTTCATCCACCCCGTCAATGGTGCTGACGTCCACGCCATAGCCGGACAGCATGCTCAAGGTAAAACAGGTGTGCGCGTTGATCTCGCCGGGAGCGGCACGAAACGCCAGTTCATTACGACCTTTCCAGGAGCCGTTGACGTAGACGTCCAGATAGTAATCACCCGCCAGAGTCGGGTTGCCCTGGGCATAACGGGAAACGTCCATATCCTTGGCGGCACCGCGAAGGAAATCGCTATTAAAGGAAGCCGCCGCCACCTGGGGCTCGGATTGAGCCAACACAACCGGCGTCCACGCCATCAGCGCCAATCCGCCCAGCAGTTGGGTACCGGCACTCAGACTGGTCTTCCGGCGTGAGACAACGCGCTTTTGATTCATGAGACACCCCGCGTCCATGGTTTTTTGTTAAGGCGTTTTTACTAACGACCCACCGGCATATCCCGCGCCACCCGACCACCAAAATCATTGATGGTGGTCATACGCACCTGGCCAATCGTGGCGGGCGCGTTAGCGGGCAAGGGGAACTCCAGACTGCCGCCGGGGGCGATCATGCCCTGGTCCACGGGCACCGGTACCAGCGCGCTTTCACCACGGAGAATTTCCAGGCGGCTGACGGTGACGTGGTAAGGCGTGGGGTTTTTCGCTTTGAGTACCGCTCGCCCCCCGGAACGGGACAGGTACCACTGCAGTTTTTCCGGAGCGTCGTTGGCTTTACCGCTCAACCCCTTGGGCCGGTAAAACAACTTGATGCGAGAGCGAACCGCCAATTGCAGGAAATTCTGGGGAATCCCCTCTTCGGCTTTCGGTGCCGGCGGAATGTCGAGCACATTCAGCCAATACACGGACTCGCGATCTTCCGGCGGCATCTTGCCACCGGTGAATGAAATTCGAAGAACCTGACCACTGCCGGCTTCCACGCGGGAAATCGGCGGCAGCACGATGAAAGGCACATCACTTTGTTCGGGAGCGGCGTCGGCGTCACCGGCGTCGATCCATACTTGCACCAGAGCCGGGTTTTCGCCGTCGTTGGTCAACTGCACCGAGACCTCGCGGTCACCACCAGGGTAGACCACCCGGGTCCCGCCGATCACCACGGCGGCCTGCGCGGCAACGCCCGTGACCAGCAATGCGAATGACAACAGACAAAGAGAAAAGCGCTTCATAGCCACCACCCGAAACCTGGAAAGACAGACGATAAGGAATCCGGGGCCGGCAAGCCGGCCCGCGGAAGCCATGAGGATTACTGATAGATAATGGTGTACTGGACGCTGGTGGAGACGTCGCCAGCACCGGCGGCGGCGGTAGCGTAGTACTCGGCGTAGTAGTTCAGATCAGCGCTGTCACCGTCGTTGGCAACCGTTACCCACTGGGAGTTGGTTTGCGCACCGTTGGCACCCGCGGCCAGCACCGGCAAGAAGCCGTTGTTCTCACCCAACAGTTGGATTTGAACATTGGTGGCGCCATTGCTGGCGGCGTCGATCTGGTTGTTCAGACGACCGGTGTTGTAATCCACGGTGGGACCCGGTTCGAAATAGGTCGCCACTTGCCCGGCGGAGCAGTTGGACAGGTTGATGGCGAAAGGCGTACGGCCCGCGACTTCACCGGCGGCGGCCAGCGTCTGAGCGGACACGGTCGGCAGAGTCACGGTGAAATCGGTGCCACCCGGGGTGGTGATATCACAGGTCTGGTCGGTGATTTTACCGTTGAAGGTAATGGTGCCGTCCGCGGCGAGAGCGGAACCCGCACCAGCCAAACCGAAAACGGCCAGAGCAATAGCGGTTTTGTTCATTTTCATAACAGATGCATCCCATCCTGATAACGTGTTTTGGGACCGGCACGCCTGTTCGGGAGCCGTTCCGCGGCCTTGCGGCCTACCGCCCTGGCACCTTGCCCACTGGGCCCGGTATCAGATGCCGCCAAGAAATGCGATTATGTGACGTGGTCGGTAGACTGCGGGGGAGGAGAATGGAGGGGAGCTAACAAACAAACAACAGTCCGAAACCATTGTTCATATTCCGTTGACAGTTATTTTATATTTTCCACCAAAAGTACGACCAAATAACCAATACCTTTAATTTATTTAATACTTTCACATTAGACAAATTGTCTTCATTTATTTAAATAAGCACGAAATGCGTTAACAATTTTTGCCTTATCGTGGATGACTTTGCCGGTTCACCGCCCTAACATTCCGCCCGGGATCAGGCGCCCTGAACACGCCTGATCCCGCCCTGCCGCAAAGCGCGGCAGAAAGGGCGAGGATGCAAAACATTAATAAAAATAGCTCTTTGATTTCCCGATACCGCCCGAACCGGATAACAATTCGTACAGGCGTGCCGGAATTTCAGCCGCACCATCAGGAAACTATGACTTCGTAGAACAATGCACCGTGTCACTTGAGAGGGAACGGGGACCATGCATATCGCCATACTGGATGACGAGCCTGCCGTACTGGCCCAGGTCAGTCAGGCCCTGACTGGCCCATGGGGACGACATAAAGTCACACTGAAGATTTCCACCTTCTCCACTTGCAAGGAATTGATCCAGGCGACCAAACGCCACACCTTCGATCTGGCCATTCTCGATTGGGAATTGCCGGACGGCAGCGGGGTGGAAGTACTGACCTGGTTCACTTCCTACCTGGAATCGCCCCCTCCGGTGATCATGCTCACCGTGCGCAATAGTGAACAGGATGTGGTCGAGGCCCTGACCAGCGGTGCTGAGGATTTCATTAACAAGCCCTTCCGGGCGCGGGAACTGAAGGCCCGGGCCATCGCCGTGCTCCGCCGCCGCAATGGCCCCTTGAGTGTGGAAAAAGGGAGAGAGGAAGACCCCAGCCACGGCAACATCGTGTTTGACGTGAATCGTCAGACCCTGCATCGCGACGGCCAATCGGTCAAGCTGACGCATCAGGAATACCGGCTGGCCTTCCTGCTGTTCAGCAATCTTGGCCGCCCATTGGCCCGGGCGTATTTATACGAGTATGTCTGGGGTAAAGACGAACAATTCTCGTCACGCACTCTGGATGTACATATTTACCGTGTCCGCCGCAAGCTGGGACTGACCCCGGACCACGGCTGGCAGCTCAATGCCGTTTACGGCTACGGTTACCGCCTGCAAGAGGCCGACCCCTCCGCCGGTTAGGAATGATTACTCCCGGGACAGAGGCAAGCCACTACCCTGCCACTCCGCGTACACCAGCACCGCCCCTCCCGTCGCCAACGCCTTCTCGAAGGCGTCCCGTACCGCCGGCCGGGCCCGCGGCAGTTGGCTTTCGATGAGTACGCCGTCCCGGGCAATGAGCACCTCGACCCACCCGTGTTCCCTGGCCACCCGTTCCATACGCGGGTAATCATGGTATCCGCACAAATAATATTGGCGGGAGAACACCATCAGCGGCTGCCAGGCCCCCAACCCGCCCTCTTCCGTCTCGTCACCAACAGCGAGGGCACAACCAATGAACACATGGATCTCGTAAGTGGAATTGGCGCCCGCCATTGCTCATCCCCCCTCTTATTATTGTTTATTGTCGGCCGGGCCGACTTTCCTATCGAAAGGGAACGGCGGCGGGAAGTAAATATCAGGAAATAAGGGGACAGATAAAAAATCGCCGCACCGATTCGCTGCCAAGGCAGCTTCCCACAGCGGGAACCGCGGAGCCGCTGTGGGAAGCTGCCTATGGAGACAAGAGCCCCCGCCGGTACCGCAAGCGAGACGCCATAGGGAAAGGAGATCAGAGGAAGAAGCGGCTTGCGGTGGCCAGCGGGCATTTCACTATAGGCGCCCCGCCGAAACCTCGGAAGCCCCCTGTTAGACCTATTTGGAATCAATGGCGCCTGTTCATTCCCGCCCCCGGGCCAAGCCCCATGAAATCCACATAACCATTTGAATACAAAGAAGAATACAATAGTCGCCAAAGCATGAAAACGGTTGGAGGGGCACCCGCTTACACGCAACACGCTGGCACGCTAAAGGACCGTTGCCCGGGCAACGTTGGAAATCGCTCCAGGCGATTTTCTCCAAAGCGTGCCGGCGTGTTGCGTGTGGGCTTGCCAGGCTCGGCGCCACCGATTGACCCGGCCTGACGCCTCCGTTAACGTTGCGCCGCCCACGGAGGAAAACGATGGCCAAGCAAGTCCCGCAATTGGAAGAATCCCTGGATAACCTGGAAGCCCTGGTGGAGCGTATGGAATCCGGCGACATGACGCTGGAGGAATCCCTGCGCGCTTTCGAGGAAGGGGTAAAACTCACCCGCCAGTGCCAACAGGCACTGTCCCGGGCCGAGCAGAAAGTACAGATCCTCCTGGAACAGGACCCGGACGCCGAACCGGCCCCTTTCGAGACTCCCGATGGCCAGTGACAATCTGGGCCTGGGGCCTTTCGCCGACGGCGCCCGTATTCGCCTGGAACAGGCGCTACGCCACTATTTACCAGACCCCGCCCGCAGCGATGCGCCGCGCCTTGCCGAGGCCATGCGTTACGCCGTCCTGGCCGGCGGTAAACGGATCCGTCCGCTGCTGGTGTACGCCGCCTGCCAATTAAGTGGTGGCACGCCGGCACAAGCCGACGCCCCGGCCACGGCGGTGGAGTTGATCCACGCGTATTCCCTGGTACACGATGATCTGCCGGCGATGGACAATGACGACTTGCGCCGTGGCCAGCCCACCTGCCACCGCGCCTTCGACGAGGCCACCGCGATCCTGGCCGGCGACACCCTTCTGACAATGGCATTCGAGCTGCTTGGTGACGCCGGCGACTATCCGGCCGCCACCCGGGTCGGGATGGTCCGCGCCCTGGCCGGAGCCGCCGGAGCCGCCGGCATGGCGGCGGGGCAAATGCAGGACATGGAGGCCGAGGGCCGACTGCAACAGGTCGCCGCCCTGGAACGCATGCATTACCTGAAGACCGGCCGCCTGATCACCGCCAGCCTGCATCTGGGTTATCTGGCGGCGAACCGTCCGGATCCGGCCCTGGAACAAGCGTTATTGGGCTTCGGTGATGCCATCGGTCTGGCATTTCAGATTCAGGACGACATCCTTGATGTCACCGTGGATACCGCGCAATTGGGCAAACCCAGCGGTTCGGATGAAAAACAGGGTAAAAGCACCTTCCCCGCCCTGATCGGCCTGGAGGCCAGCCGTGAACGGGCTCAAACCCTGTGCCAGCAGGCCCGCGGGCACTTGCAGGGTCATGGTGAAGCGGCCCGCCCGTTACTGGATCTGGCCGACTATATTGTCCGCCGTGGTCACTGACCACCGCCCCCTGAAAAATGTCATGCCGGACTCGATCCGGCATCGCCTTCCACGAAGCCACTCCCCTTGCGGCGGGAGATCCCGGGTCACACAACGGTGCTTAGAGCACCGTTTGGACGCCCCGAAAGGGGAGTTCAGTGGTCTTAAGCCATGAATCTCTCTACCCCGGGATGGCGGGGTGTTTTCATCGGTCACTGACGGGGCCCCAACAACCCCGCTATAATGATGTTTTTCCGCACCGGCCTGGCGTCCACCGTCCGCCGGTAGCGGAACATCGCAGCTCCGTTCAGAGGCAGGTATGCCAAAGACCTTTACCGACATCCCGCTCACCCGCCCGGCCACGCCGCTGCTGGACAGTATCAACGCGCCGGCGGATTTACGGCGGCTGGCGCCACACCGGCTCGAGCAATTGGTGGACGAACTGCGGGCCTACCTGCTGTTCGCGGTGGGCCGCAGCGGCGGCCACTTCGGCGCCGGTCTCGGCGTGGTGGAGCTGACCGTGGCACTGCACTATCTGTTTGATACGCCCCATGATCGCCTGGTCTGGGATGTCGGCCATCAGTGCTATCCGCACAAGATCCTCACCGGCCGCCGCGAGGCGCTGACCTCCATTCGCCAGCAACACGGGCTGTCCGGCTTTCCCAAACGAAGCGAATCCCCCTATGACACCTTCGGCGTGGGCCACTCGTCCACCTCGGTCAGCGCGGCGCTGGGCATGGCCCTGGGCGCCCGTCAGGGCGATAAGGAACGGCGCACCGTGGCGGTGATCGGCGATGGCGCCATGACCGCCGGCCAGGCCTTTGAAGCCCTCAGCCACGCGGCCCACACGCGCGCCAATCTGCTGGTCATCCTCAACGACAACACCATGTCCATCGGCCACAACGTGGGCGGTCTGGCCAACTATTTCGCACGCATCTGGGCCTCCAAAACCTATATCGCGCTGCGCGAAGGCGGCAAGAAGGTGCTGTCGGCGATGCCGGCGGCCTGGGATTTCGTGCGTCGCACTGAAGAGAGCATGAAGAACATGGTGAGCCCGGACATGCTGTTCGAGGCCATCGGTTTCAACTACATCGGCCCCATCGATGGTCACGACCTGGACGAGCTCACCGCCACCCTGGAAAACATGCGCGACCTGGAAGGGCCCCAACTTCTGCACGTCTACACCACCAAGGGCAAGGGGTTCGCACCGGCGGAAGCGGATCCGGTGGGCTACCACGCACTCAACAAGATCGAGCCCAAAGCCAAGGTGGAAGTGGCCAAGCCGGCCAAACCCAAGGGGCCGAAATATCAGGACGTGTTCGGGCAATGGCTGTGCGACATGGCGGAGCGCGATCCACGCGTGGTCGGCATCACTCCAGCCATGTGCGAAGGCTCCGGCATGGTGGCGTTCCGCGACCGCTTCCCGGATCGCTACCACGACGTGGCGATCTGTGAGCAGCACGCGGTCACGCTGGGCGCCGGTCTCGCCTGTGAAGGTCAGAAGCCGGTGGTGGCGATCTATTCCACCTTCCTGCAACGGGGCTACGACCAGTTGATCCACGATGTCGCCCTGCAGGAGCTGGATGTGACCTTCGGCCTGGATCGCGCCGGCATCGTCGGTGAGGATGGCGCCACCCACGGCGGCGTTTTCGATCTGGCCTACCTGCGCACCGTGCCCAACATGGTGATCGCCGCCCCCAGCGATGAAAATGAGTGCCGGCAACTGCTCTATACCGCCTGGCTGCACCAGGGGCCGGCGGCGGTCCGTTATCCCCGTGGCACCGGCCCCGGCGCCGCCATCGAGAACACCATGACGCCGCTGCCTCTGGGCAAAAGCCGCGTACTGCGGGAAGGCAAGGGCCCCGTGGCGATTCTGTCCTTCGGCGCCCTCGGCGAAGCGGCCCGGGAAGCCGGCGAGACCCTGGACGCCACCGTTCTCGACATGCGCTGGGTCAAACCACTGGACCGCGACGCGATCCTCGCAGCCGCCGCCAGCCATACCCTGCTGGTCACGGTGGAAGATCATCAGCGTATGGGCGGCGCCGGTTCGGCGGTTAACGAACTGCTGATGGACGAAGGCGTAGTGATGCCGGTGCTGAATCTGGCGTTACCGGACGAATTCGTCCACCACGGCAAACGGGAAGCGTTGCTGGCCGACCATGGCCTGGATGCCGCCGGTGTCGAGCGCCGGATTCGGGACCGCTTGCAGCGGCTGGGCGCGGTTCTGACCCATCGGGCGTAAAGCGCGCCATTATTCGCTGGCAAGCCAGCTTCCCACAGAGAGGGCTACAGAGGCGCTGTGGGAAGCTGGCTTGCCAGCGAATGGCCAGACGCGGGCTGTTATACAACAGTCACGGCGACAGGAAACGCCGCCGCCATACGACACGAAACAACCATAGCACCGCCAGCGCCATGCCCCCGGCGATCAGATCATCGGCGACAATGCCCCAGCCTCCGGGCAAGACATGATCCACCCAACCCACCGGCCATATCTTGAGCACGTCGAAGAAACGGAAGCAGGCCAAACCAAGCAGCCCCCAAAGCGGATGCCGGGGCACCACCGACAGCGCCAGCAGTAGCCCCCCCAGTTCGTCCCAAACGATGGCGGGCGCGTCCTCGACGCCGATCACGTCGGCCGCGAAACCACACAGAGGAATCCCCACCACCACCACGCCCCCCAGAACCATGGCATAGAGCCGCCGGGAACAGGCCGCCAAAGGCCACCAGAACAGCATGAACAATACACAGCCCATGGTTCCCGGCGCCCAGGGGGATAGCCCAGTCCCCATGCCAATGGCCAGCAAAAACAGGATGGAAGACGGCGTCACGGACCCGACCCCGCTACTCGAAGTGACGCCAGCCAACGGACTCCGCGTCGCTCACCCGCCCATCGGGATAATGCAATCGCACCCCCGGGGTATCGGTGATCCGGCCAATGGCGCGGGCCCCTTGCGGGACGGCAATACCGGCCGGCCAGGTAAACAACAGCCCATAATCATCGCCGCCGGACAGCTGCAGCACCCAGCGGTCCTCCGCGTCCAGCGCCGCCAGTTCATCGTTCACCGGCAAATCCGCCAGCACCAGCTCCGCCCCCAGGTCGCCGCTGGCGCTCAGAATATGCCCGAGATCCTGCAGCAGGCCGTCGGACACATCGAGCGCGGCGCCGGCACGGCCGGACAGGGCCATGCCCCACTCCAGCGCGGGCCACGGACGGGCAAAATGCCGCGCGCTTTGTGAATCGCGCACACCGGCCCGCCAGTGACGCAGCCCCATCCCACCCAGCCCGGGCACGCCGGTCACCGCCAGGGTTTGCCCCGGCCGCGCCCCATCCCGACGCAATGCCCGCCCCGGCAATACCGAGCCGGTGGCTTGAATAGCGATATTCAAAGGCCCCCGGGTCACGTCGCCGCCCACCAGAGAGATGCCGGCCTGATCGGCCAGTTCGAACAGGCCGGCGCTGAAATCGCGCAACCAGTCGGGATCGGCTTCCGGCAAGGTCAGGGACAATAGAAACCAGCGGGGGGTGGCGCCCATGGCGGCAAGATCCGACAGGTTCACCGCCAGGCAGCGGTAGCCGATATCGGCGGCGGGCATATCCTCGGGAAAATGGCGGCCGGCGATACTGGTGTCCAACGTCATCACCAGTTGCTCACCGGCCGGCGGCGTCACCAGGGCGGCGTCATCGCCGGGGCCGAGGACCACGTCCTCGCCCTGGCGATGATGAAAGTAACGGCGGATGAGGGCGAACTCGTCCATGCCAGCTCCTGTTCATGAACGAAAGGTCGGGAAAGGTCCGTCAGGAAGGCGGCTGATCGTCGGGCGCGGCACCACCGGGCCGGGTTTCCGCCGCGCGTGCACGGCGGGCCAGCTTGTCCAGCACGCCATTGACGTACTTGAAGGAATCATCGGCACCGAACACCTTGGCCAGTTCGATACCTTCGTTGATCACTACCCGATAAGGCACGTCCAGACGCTCTCGCAGCTCGAAGGCGCCAATCCGCAGGATCACCTTCTCCACCTGGGACAACTCTTCCACCCGGCGATCCAGAAAGGGCCGCAGCGATTCATCCAGGTCCGAGACCCGGGCGGGCACGCCGTGGAGCAGGTCATGAAAATAGCTTCGATCGACCTTGCTCATGTCGTTCTGGGCCAGAAACTGAGCCTCGATATCACTCAGCGTGGTCCCCGCCAGTTGCCATTGATACAAAGCCTGCAAGGCGTAACGCCGGGCTTTGCGGCGGGCGGCGGGGGTGGAAGACGAAGCGGGAGTGGTCATTAAAGGGCCTTGAACAGAGAAACCATTTCCAGAGCGGACAGCGCGGCTTCCGCGCCTTTGTTGCCCGCCTTGGTACCACTGCGCTCGATGGCCTGTTCGATGCTGTCCACGGTAAGGACGCCGAACGCCACCGGCACACCGGTGCTGTTTTGTACCGCGGCGATGCCTTTGGCGGCTTCACCGGCGACGTACTCGAAATGCGCGGTACCACCGCGAATCACCGCGCCGAGAGCGATGACCGCGTCGTAATCCCGCTTTTCCAGCACTTTCTTCACCGCCACCGGCAACTCCCAGGCCCCCGGCACGCGAATGATTTCAATATCAGCGCGTTCCACGCCGTGCCGCACCAGCGTGTCCACGGCGCCGGCCAGCAGCGCTTCCACCACGAAGCTGTTGAAACGCGCCACCACCAGGGCGTACCGGCCGCCCACATTACTCAAAGTGCCTTCAAAGGTTTTGATGTCTTGCATGATCCTATCCTGCTAACCCACCGCACCAGGCAACGCCAGTGCTTAAGGTGGTGTCTACTGATGGCCGGACGCTGGACGCCCGACGCCGGACGCTTTTGGGATTCAGCGTCTCGCGTCCGGCGTCCGGCGTCTATTATTCCGCGTCCACATATTCCACGATCTCCAGGCCGAAGCCGGACAGCGCATTGAACTTCATTGGCGAGCTGAGCAGGCGCATTTTGCGCACGCCCAAGGCGGTGAGGATCTGCGAACCGGTGCCGATGTTGCGGTAGGCCCGGGACTGCCCCTTCGGCTGCGTGGCGGTGCCGTCAAAAAAGGCCTCGATCCGATTCAGGGTCGGTGCCGCCGACTCGTCGTCCTGACCGAGAATGATCACCACCCCACACTCGACCCGGGACACCGCCTCCAACACCCGGTGCATGTTCCAGCCGGTACGGCCGTCGATCTTGGCGCTCATCAGGTCCCGCAGCGGGTCCACCTGATGCACCCTGACCGTCACTTCCCGGTCCTCGGTGATCTCACCTTTTACCAGCGCCACGTGCACATGGCCGTCCACGGTGTCACGGAACGCCACCAAGCGGAAGTCACCGTACCAGGTCGCCAGCGGGTGCTCACTCACCTGCTCCACGGTCTGTTCATTGAGGGCGCGGTACTGGATCAGGTCGGCGATGGTGCCGATCTTGAGGCCGTGTTCCTGGGCAAACGTCTCCAGGTCCGGGCGCCTGGCCATGGAGCCGTCTTCGTTCATCACCTCGCAGATCACACCCGCCGGTTCGCACCCCGCCATCATCGCCAGATCACAGGAGGCCTCGGTGTGACCAGCCCGGCGCAACACGCCGCCGGGCTCGGCCATCAGCGGGAAAATATGCCCGGGCTGGACAATATCGGACGCCTTGGCATCACGGGCGGCGGCGGCCTGCACGGTGCGCGCCCGGTCAGCGGCGGAAATACCGGTGGTGACGCCCTCACGCGCCTCGATGGAAACGGTGAACTTGGTGCCAAAACCACTGCCGTTGGCGCGCACCATCAGCGGCAGATCAAGTTGCTCGCAGCGCTCCTTCGACATGGGCATGCATATCAGCCCGCGCCCGTATTTGGCCATGAAGTTGATCGCCTCGGCGGTCACGTGCTCGGCCGCCATCACCAGGTCGCCTTCGTTTTCCCGGTCTTCATCGTCCATCAGGATCACCATCCGGCCCTGACGAATATCCTCGATCAGTTCTTCAACGCTATTGAGCTGCATAAAAATTCGCCTTCAAGCTGGCACGCAACACGCTAACAAGCAAAGTACGTGCGGAGCATGCCAGTATTACTTCACAAAGCCGTGTTCGGCCAGCATCGCCATGGTGATGCCGGCGGAGCCGGGCTCCGCCGCCCGTTCGCCGAGCAGCAACCGCTCCAGGTAACGGGCAATGATATCAACTTCCAGATTCACTGGCGTGCCCGCTTTCCAGTCCTGAATGGTGGTCACGTCCTGGGTGTGGGGAATGATGTTGAGAGAGAACACCCGGCCATCCACCTCATTCACGGTGAGGCTGATGCCATCCACGGTGATCGAGCCTTTCTTGGCAATATAACGGGCCAGCTCCGCCGGCGCTTCGATGTCGATACGTACGGACCGGGCATCGGGGGTCAGGGATACCACTTTACCCAGGCCGTCCACATGACCGCTGACCAAATGGCCACCCATGCGGGTGGACGGCGTCATCGCCTTCTCCAGATTGACCCGGCTGCCCGCCTTGAGCTGTTTCAGCGAGGTCAGCGCCAGGGTTTCACCGGAGACGTCGGCGGCAAAGGTGTCGCCGCCAGCCAGTTCGGTCACGGTCAGACACACGCCATTGACGGCGATGGAGTCGCCCAGCCGCACATCGGCGAAATCCAGGTTGGCGCTCTGGATGCGCAGGGTCACGTCACCGTTGCTGGGAATCAGGGCGTCGATATGGCCCTGGGCCTCGATAATGCCTGTAAACATGGTGGTACCTCTGAATGATCCGGGCGGACAGGGACGGACCGCCGCGAAGGCGCATGGGAAAGGCGCGGCAAATGATAAACGTCCAGGGGGCTGGAGCCAAATCCGGCGCGTTCAGGGCCGTCCGGGGTAGCCCTCGGGATAGCAGGGCAAATCATCATTGATCGACCACCAATCGGCCTTGGAGGCGGTGAAAGCGTGCCAGGCCGGGCGCACGTCCAAAGGCCCGTTGATCAGACCGGCACGGATCCGCACCACCTCCGGCAGATCGGCCCGGCGGCTGAACAGCGGTGAACCACAGTGACCGCAGAACACCCGCTCCTTGCCCGGTGTGGACTCGAAGCCCTTGAGCAAGTCCTCACCGGCATCCAGGTGGAAAGCATCGGTGGGGACCGGAATATTGGTGGCGAAGGGCGTGCCCTGGGCATGCCGGCATTGGGAGCAATGACAGACCTGCACCGGCGCCAGTTCGCCTTCGATCCGGAACCGGACACCGCCGCATAAACATTGTCCTGTGTACATTACCGCTCCTCTCCCGGTGATCGCCCCTGATGCTGCTCATCATACCGCCCTCGCCAGAGCTGACCACGGTCCATACACCACCGCGGCCCCACCAATTTTGACGGCTCCGACATTTGAACGCTGAATCCATAACCGTGGCCAGTTTATTGGTTTGGAGATAGGAATTCGCGCTGCATTCGCGAGCAAGCCCGCTTCCCACGGAAAAAGCCACGAAGCCGCCGTGGGAAGCTGGCTTGCCAACAAATGAGCGTGTGGCGTGTCGGCGGCCTGTTACACAACGGTGGGATCGCACTAATCCACGGACCACGCCCCGGTCTGTTCCCATTGATCAGGCGCAAGCCGGCACCGGTTCCCGGCTTTGCTGTAGCTCATCCACCAGGCTTTCCACCCGGGACAACGCATCGGCGATGGACGCATCCAGGCGCTCACCACCCTCCTCCTGGTGCTCAATGGCGATCTCATGGAACCGCTCGATACCGATGAAGCCCAGCGCGGTGCGAACGCTTGCTTCCAGGTGATTCATATGCGCCAGGGGCCCGCCGGGATTCATCCCATGGTCGCCCCGGGAAGACAGAATCACGGCATGGCGGGGCCGGTCGGCGAGCAGCGGAGTGAACGAATCCTCCGGATTGGACGGATCGAAATCCACGGTGCGCCCAACCCGTACGATATTGTCGATCCAGGCCTTGAAGGCGGCGGGATAGCTGAAGTTATACATGGGCACACCCAACACCAGAACGTCCGCGTCCAATACTTCCTGAACCAGGGTATCGCTTTCCGCCAGCACCTCCCTCATCCAGGGTTGATGACGCTCCGGGGCGGTAAACGCGGCCTGGATCCACTCCACCGTGGTCAGTGCCGGCGGGCGGGCGCCAATATCCCGGCGCACCACCGTGTCCCCAGGCCGTCGGCGGCGCCACTGAGTGACAAAATGATCGGTGAGACGGCGGGTATGGGAGCCGTGCTCGTCGGTTCCCGCACGGCCGGGACGAGGGCTGGCATCGATATGCAATAACGTAGTCATGGCTCTGCTCCTTGATGAATGAGGCCAGTTCA
Source organism: Alcanivorax xiamenensis (assembly GCF_009846745.1). Taxonomy (NCBI): domain Bacteria; kingdom Pseudomonadati; phylum Pseudomonadota; class Gammaproteobacteria; order Oceanospirillales; family Alcanivoracaceae; genus Alcanivorax; species Alcanivorax xiamenensis. The sequence continues at coordinate 58,088 of NZ_AQPF01000003.1, forward strand.
ATCATTGTTGACTCGAAACCCATGACATCAGAGCCACGAAAGAGCGACAAACGACGTTTTTTTGTCGATTCCGGAAAATAAAATTCATCCATTGAGGCACCACTGATGAGCGCCCGACACCTACCCCCTCTGTCCGCCCTGCGCGCCTTCGAAGCGACGGCACGCCTGCGCAGCGCCAAAAAAGCCGCCGAGGAGCTGTCGGTAACGCCCACGGCGATCAGCCATCAGTTGCGGCAGTTGGAAGAACACCTGGGCGTCCCTCTGTTCATACGCCGCCCACGGCAACTGACTCTCACCGCCCAGGGACAGGCGCTGAGAGCGGTATGCACCGACGCCTTCGACGCCATCGATGACGTGGCGTCACGACTGAGACAGACACCCCAGCGACAAAGCGTCACCCTGTCCACCATTCCGTCGGTGGCGGCGCGCTGGCTGCTGCCCAATGTCTGTTATCTGAGAGAAGAACAACCCGACCTGAATCTGAGCCTTCAAGTGACTTATGACGTACTGCCACTGGACGGCATCGCCGCCGACATGGCAATCCGCTATGGCGATGGCCGATGGCCCGGACTGGAGTCGGAAAAGCTGTTTGATAATGTCTTCGTGCCCGCCTGCAGTCCGGCGCTGAACATCCGCGACCATGACGACCTGCGCCATCACACCCTGCTGCACTACCAGCCCTCCACCAACTCCGGAGCGCTACTGGGCTGGCCCGCCTGGCAAAAACGGGCCCGGGTCGAGGGTCTGGATATTGATGCCGGTCTGGCGCTCTCGGACGACACCCACATCGTCAGCGCGGCCCTGGACGGCCAGGGCATTGCGTTGATGAGCCGGGAACTGATTCGGGATGAACTGCGCAGCGGCCGCCTGGTGCAACCGTTTGGACCGGAACTGCTGGCGCAGCCATTCCACCTGGTCTATCCAAAGGAACGGCTACGGGAGCAGGGTATCGCCGCGGTGCGGGACTGGGTGATGGGACTGGTCAGATGATCGCTGGATAAGAGCGAATCACGGCCCCCGGCACTACCTCGGTAACAGACGAATACGATAATCGTGACTGACGGAGGACGGCTGGGTTCCCGTTGCGCGTTCGTAATCCGGATGAACTCTCAGATAGTACAATCCGGTTTCCCCCGCGACGATATCATGACGAATCCCTTCGCAGTTTCGGGCTCCCGGGCTCGATGCCACCGTTTCATAGCCCTGCCCACTGACTTTCGCCAACAGTATTTCCATGCCCCATGCCGGCGGCAACACCTCATCGCCACAGAGGAAATTATCCACCACCAGGGTTTTGTCCCCCACGCCGACATAAAAGAAGTAGTGCGAGAAGCTGTTTTCCGTGGCATATGCCGAGTGTGTCAACGGCGGTGTACTGCCGCCATCACGGATTCCCGCTCTGCCATGGTGAGGCACACGATCCGGGGCAATCACCATCGGTTGCTGCGGGTGCCCGTCTCCCAGGCGCTCCACATAAACACGTACTTGACGCGCTTCGCCCCCGGTTCGGATGCGAAAATACATCCGACTGCCTTGTCTTCTGGCCGAGGTCGCCACCGAGCAATTGCCGTGGTTTTGACACTGCTCATAAAGACTGGCATTGCTATTACCGGTGGAAACGCTCTCCAGATAGACAGGCGCATCATTCGGAACGGGATCGGACTGCTGCACGACAACCCGATAACTGGCGTCCGTCGGCGCGTCCAGATAGAGCCCGGCTTGCCCATACTCGCCGCCGACCATCAACGACTGCCCGTCGCCACCAAGACACAGGCGCCGGTTATGCTCCGAATGACTTCCGTCCGGCCCCGGCGAGCAACTGGGCGCGTACCCTGCCAACAGGCTCTGAACACCGCCCAAATAAGGCGGAAACGCCTCCCCCGAGGCGTGCGGGTACTGCCCCGACAGATGTCCCTGGAGATGGGTCAGAAGCGCGCTCTCGTCATTATGCTCCGCTATTAGTTCGGCATAGCCCGTCCACATGGTTTGCCAGAACGCGCGGGCCTCTTCATTCTCGGCGCCACCGGCGGCAAAGCCTTCCCGCGCCGCCGCCAGCCCTTCCATGCCCCCCTGTGCCATTGCCGACAGAATCATCGGCAAAAGGCCGACTTCCTGATAGTAGGCCACATCCAGCGTCTCGCCGACGATAAACCCTTTCAGCATGTCCAGTGCCCCCGGCGGCATGCGCAGCCCCGTCAGCGCGTGGTATTCCAACAGGGTGCTTTGTAGCGCCGCCGGATAATCGTCATCATGCTCCGCCAAAGCCGCTTGCAAGCGCGCGCTGATCAAATCCGTGAGCGGATTAATGTTGCCCTTGCCGTCCGCCACGTTCACCACCGCTCTCAGCGTTATCGGCTCCGAACTGAACCGGCCGTTACGCTCGTCGAACCAATAGCCCTGAACTTTCAGCAATGCCGGACCGCTCAGCCCGGTCGCCGCAAACGCATAGCGGCCTTGCTCGTCCACCGTGGTTTCCAGAACTCGCGCACCTTCATCCACGGCCCCCAGAATCAATGGCACCAGCGTTACCTTGGATCCCGCCTGAAAAGGCCCTTTTTGCACCACTCCCGCCAACCGCCCACCCTCCGGCGGGGACGGCTCTTCCGGGGGATTGTCCTGCTCGGGATCTTCCAACGGAGGCTCGTCATGATCCGGTAAAGCGCCTGACGAAGCCGGCCCGCTGGATGATGAACCGCCACAAGCGACCAATAACATCAACACTGGCAACATGGCCCAAATACGCAATGTCATTATTTTCCCCTCCCAGGACCGCCCGCGGCTTGCCCCACTCACCCGGGTATTGGGAGCATGGAGCAAGAACCAGCAGGCGTATCCGGCTTGTTATACCAAGGTGGTTGAATTAGAAGCCCGTGACCGGACGCTGCTCGCCGGTGGGATCGTCAATGACTTTGCGCAAGGAACCCTGCTCACGGGTGTTGGCGTAATACACCTCGGTGGTGTCGTCATCCCGCTGTACCTGAATCAGGCGGTGCGGGCCAGGGGCCAGACCGTACATGGAAGCGGAATAGCAAACGCCGGCTTCACACTGGCCGTTATGCTGGCCCAGCACCACATATCCCGCCTTGGGATCGGCGGCGCTGACGGCGGCGATTTCCCTGTCATTGGTTTCCAGAAACACCTCGCTCAGCTCTGTCATATTGCTGATGGCGTCGCCGTTACCGCTGAGAGAAGCACCGATCCAGCGGGCGTCCTCGATCACCACGGCATCACTGCCGTCAATCTTTCTGGCCACCGCGTCATCACGACCGGTGATGTGCGCACGGGTATAGAAGATCCAACCGTCGCGGCTGCCAAGCACCTCGCTCTGGATACTGCCGCTCCAGTCCGCCTCGGTGGTATCCAGCACTTTTCGATCACCGCCCTGGCTGTTCCAGCTCACCACGCCATTGCCAGCCGAAGCCACCACCCGCCCTTCATCAGCAATGATAAAACCAAGCTCCCAGCCAAGCGGTTGTTCCTGTTCGGACAACACGGACCAACCCTCGCCTTCCACCCGGTAGATATCTTGTGGGGTCATACCGAAAAGTTCAGCGATACCGAAATACAGCACGCCGCCCTCCCGGGCCAGATGCCGTTCCTGAGGCACTACCGCCCCTCCGGCAATGCCCTCGGGGAAAACCAGAGGTTCATTGCTTTCATCCAGAACCTGAACCAATTTTTCAAATGGCTGAGTGGCGTCGTAACGCCATAAAGTGCCGCCTTCGGAAAGACAAGGGCGCCCGGCAATACCCGTATCAATAACCGTATCAATGATCAGATATTGGGAGCCATCGTTCAGCGGACCACCCAGCGGAACCGCTCTTTTTGCTTCCCTGCCGCCTGGCAGCAGGTTTGTATTGGAAATACTGTTACCGCCTTCGGGGTACATATGATCCATGGCCAGCCGATAGCCCCCATCACATTGAGTGCCGCCATAGTCACTGAGAACAAGATAGGTCTGTCTGTTCAGTGAATCATTTGCACCAAAGGCATCAATATCAACAACATGATGGACCGTTCCTCCGCCACTTGACCCTGGCGCATCGCCAGGCCCAAAGGTCATCCGCACGCGCTTTTCATTACCTGGCAAGCCATACACCACCGCCGCATCGCCCGAGTCCGAGTAATTCTGGCGAACCAGGGTGCCGGCGCCGGTCACCGCCGCGCCGAGATAGGTTTCCGACGACACCCGAACCGGGTCGGGTGCCCCCACCTCCGCGCCCACCCGGGCAAAGCCCTCGGAGGTTTCGCTGCCGTTCAAGCGGTTATGCAGAAACAGCACGTCCGCCACACGGTAATCGCTGACGCTACCATCGCTCGCATCAATGTTGGCTTCATGGAGCGGCACATAGTGGCTTCGCCCCATATCATCACCCTGCGCGGAATCCCGGGTATCCAGCGGCAGCGCTGTCGGCATCTCGGGGTTGGCCGGATCCAGGGCGTAAAGCACCGAACGATACATGGTTTGGCCAGTGCCCGGGCTCTCTCCGGTCTCGTAAGAGTGGCTGAAGTACAATAGATCCTGATTGTCGGCATCACCGGTCAGGCCGGACAGCGTTCCGGCCCCACCATCAGAGCCATCACCGGGATCATCACCTCCTGAAACATTCCCGCCACTAGCCGAACCGCCACCTCCGCCGCCACAGGCGGCAATGGCAATACCCAGCGCCAATACGGCCGCACCCTTCCATACTTTTCCGTCATTATTCATAGCTTTATTCCTTATACTCCCCTGTTGATATGAACCCGGCCTTTTTCCATCGGACGATTTCCAGTTTTCTCGTGGCGACCGCCCCAGGCGGGACTACACGAAACGCCTCTCACTCCTGCTCATCCCCCGGCCGTAGACGCACATCAAAGAACAGATCCAGCGTCAGCGAATCGCCGCCGGAGGCGTCTTTGCCGATGCCTTCCAAACGCTCCAGGGAGCCCTGGTAGCGCCCTTTGAGCACCACCGTGTCCTCTCCACTTTTCAGATGCTCAAGAGTGAGCTTTCCGCCGCCTTGATTGCTATACACCGGGAAAAGACTGTTTTCGGGAAAGTAGGACACTTCCGGAGTGCCAATAAGGCGGCCGTTCATCGCGGTGAAGGAAAGCGCCACGGATTCCGCTATCGCGAACTTTTCCTCCGCATGGCCCTGCACCTGGTACACCACCACCCCGGGCGCAACATTTGAAAAGCGGGCAGTGGATGTTTGACCGTCACGCAACACATGCCAGGAGCGGGACTCTCCGCCCAGTTCTCCCTCCAGAGTATCAGCGCCCGCCGACTCAGCTTTCGCCGTGAGCAATACGACCAAGACCGCGCCCTGAATCGTACACATCAACAGATCAGTCCCTTTCTGTTTCATCAAACCTCTCCCTTAATGCCACTCTCACCACAAGAGGAAGGGACGGTGCCAAGGACGTCCTGCCCTTCATGGTCATCGGTCATGGCAGCATAGAGAGACACCGCCGCAAGCCCAATCCCACAAACGGGTACCCTCAAAGGGGGGATGGGCGGGCAACGGGGCCGCCGATACGGTTCCCGATCGATGTGAATGAATGGAGTGCGATGTGGTATATGTGTTCGGGTAACCGGGGAGAGGGGAAAACCAATGAAAACGGCGCTCATTGTTGAAGATCACCGGGAAAGCAGGGAATGGCTCACGGAGCTGCTTCGGCAGGCATTCCCCGGTATATCCGTGGTAACGGCGGATACGCTATCCAATGCCAGCGCGAAGGCCAGCAAGGAGAATTTCAACCTGGCCGTGGTTGATATCAGCCTGCCCGACGGTAGCGGCGTGGATCTGGTAACCGAGTTGCAGGCCACGGCACCGGACACCTATATCGTCATGGCAACGATCTATGATGACGACAATCATCTTTTCTCCGCTCTGCAAGCCGGAGCCCTCGGCTATATCCTGAAAGACCAGCCTCGAACCCGCTTACTGGCTCAACTGCAAGGTATCGCCCGTGGGGAACCGCCCCTTTCTCCCAGCGTGGCCCGCCGAATTCTCCGCCACTTCCGGCGCACCTCCCTGCCCGAGGAGGTCCCCGATCTGACCCAGAGAGAAACGGATGTACTGCGTTTACTCGCCAGAGGCTTTACCCGCGGAGAAATCTCAGAAGCGTTGGATATCACCGCCAATACCGTGGCCAGCTATACCAAGACTATTTATCGGAAGCTGGGCGTTTCCGGCCGTGCCGAAGCCGCGCTGCAGGCGGTACGACTGGGGGTCATCAACAATGATCTCTGACACGTCACGATGGAGGCTTGCCCCCCTTCAGACGCTTTTGATAGCCAGTTTCCTTCTCCTCGCAACCATAGCACTTGCCGCCTGGCTGGCCACACGCGGGCCTTGGCTTGGCGTGAAGCTGATACCCGCTGACACTGAAGGACTACAGGTAACGAAGGTCGATCAACGGGGCCCCTTGGCTGGACGACTGCATCCCGGCGACCACATACGCGCTCTGATCATTCACGGCCGCCCGTTTTCGCTAAAAGGTTATGATCACCATCTCCAACCCCACGCCGAGCCCACCTTCCAGCACTACAACACCTATCTCGACGTGGAAAACCAGATAGCACAAGCCCTCCGCGCACCCACCGTGACATTGATAGTCAACAACGACCAGCCTCTGACGTTCGAGCCCGCGCTTCATCGCCCACTGTCATCCCTTCCGTGGACGTTCTGGTTGCTACATACCTATGGCTTGATTGCTTTTCTGATCGGCCTTTCAGTATGGGTTTTTTTACCCGCCAACTGGCCCCCTCGCCTGCTCGCCATTTCCGGCTCAGGCATGTTCCTGGCCACTTGGCAACATAGCTTGTGGGAAGTCCGCGAACTCGCCTTGCCCGCATGGCAATTCGATGCCTTGATGAGACTGAACCATATTGGCGTTCACCTTCTTCTTGTTGCCTTTCTTGTGCTGTTGATCATCTACCCAAAGCCCTTGAAACATGCTTCGAAGCTCATTTTCCTTATCACCACCGCGGTCGTGCTCCAGCAAATCAACGAAAATACCCAGATGCTGGATCTTCCTCTACACAGCTTCTATTTGCCTCTGGTGCTCTACTATCCCCTTGGCATAACTCTCGTTGTATCCCAGTGGCGACGCGCCAGGAACAATCCGCTGGACCGTGCCGCGCTGCGCTGGGTTTTCCTTTCAATCCTTATCGCCATGGGGGCAGGGTTGGTGGTGTATTTCCTGCCCGTGGCCTTCAAGGTAAGTCCCATCGCCAACCCCGCCACTATGGTAGGACTGGTGGTCACCTTATACCTGGGTTTCGCACTGGGCATTCTCCGTTACCGGTTATTCCAGTTGGAGCGATGGTGGTTTACCGCCTGGGCCTGGTTTCTCGGTGGTCTCACCGTGGTTCTGGTGGATATCCTGGTGATTTCCGCCTTCGGCCTGAGTCATGCCCATGCACTTGCCTTCTCCGTCATCGCGGTGGGCTGGGTTTATTTCCCCGTTCGGCAGTGGCTGTGGCGGCGGCTGGCCGCTTCCTCGGAAGTAAACATGGAGCGTCATCTTCCGGACTTCGTCGAAGCCCTATACAGCAATCCCGATGATCGCGCCTTCCCGCTTTGGCAGGAGCTACTCCGGAAAGTATTCCAGCCCCTTTCTCTCGACCGGATCGACGAAACCATTGAAAAGGCACGCCTTGCCGGAAATGGTTCCCGGCTTCTCCTTCCCTCGCCAGGTACGCCTTCAGGTGGGCTCTGTCTGCTCTATGGGCAAGGAGGCCGCCGACTCTTCGGCAAGCGGGATACCGAGATCGCTCAAGCGCTGGTTTCAACCGCGAAGCGGATCAACAATGTAAGGCAAGCACGCGAAGCCGGCGCCATCCAGGAGCGCCAAAGGATCATGAGGGATTTACATGATGATGTTGGTGGCCGTCTTCTTACCCTGATACACACCGCCCCCAACGAACATAACGAAGAGTTGGCGCGCAACGCCCTAACCGCCTTGAGAGAGGCGATTCACGCTCTGGATCACAGGCACTGCTATGATCTTCAGGCGCTACTCGAGGACTGGTACGGAGACCTTCGGGAGCGACTGGGGCCGCGCTTCGACCTCAACTGGTCAATATCAGGCGATATGGATAAAACCTCCCTGCCCCCGCGTCACTACATAAACCTGCGGCGTATCCTGGACGAATCGGTCACCAACGCGCTCAAACATGGCGTGCCAAACACGCTGACCTTTAATGCTCAGTTGGACCAGCAGGGAGAGCTCTGTTTACTGCTGCGCAATGAAGTGAACCGCTTTCCTTGCTCTGAATGGAGCGACGGCCTACCCGGCCGTGGACTCAGCAACATGCGCACACGTATTGAAGAGATCAGTGGAGAACTGTCACTTTATTGTGTACCTGGGAGTCCACGGCAGTTTTGCATGGAAGCACGCATTCCCCTACCAAAGGCCGACGCGGGGTACTTCATTACCGCCAAGTGAACCAGCCTTTCTATCCCTTGCCGGCTTTTCGAGGCGCCTGAATCCCCAGCGCCCCCCTCAGCCCCCCCTATTTCAGACGCCGGTCAAACACATGCCTGGCCTTGCCCTCGGACCGCGCCAGCGAACCCGTATCGGCGACCTCCACTTTGGTGCTGATACCGATGTGCGTTTTCACCCGCTGTTGCAAGGCTCTGGCCACGTCCGCCGATGCGGCGGAGGACTCTGGCTTGCGCTCGACCCGCACCGTCACGCAGTCCAGATTGCCATCCTTCTCCACATGGATTTCATAGTGCGGAGCCAGATCCTCGATCTTGAGAATCTGTTCCTCCACCTGGGTGGGGAAAACATTCACACCACGGATAATCAGCATGTCGTCGCTGCGGCCGGTGATCTTGTCGATGCGACGCATGGGACGAGCCTGACCGGGCAGAAGCCGGGTCAGGTCGCGGGTCCGGTAACGAACGATCGGCAGCGCTTCCTTGGTCAAGGAGGTGAAAACCAACTCGCCGTACTCGCCATCGGGCACCACTTCACCGGTTTCCGGGTTGATGATTTCCGGATAGAAGTGGTCTTCCCAGATGGTCGGGCCGTCCTTGGTTTCGATGCACTCCATACCCACACCCGGCCCCATCACCTCGGACAGGCCGTAGATATCCAGTGCACTGATACCGAGACGGTTTTCCAGCTCCTCGCGCATGGTCTGGGTCCATGGCTCGGCGCCGAAGATGCCCAGTCTCAGGCTGGACTCGCGCGGGTCCATGCCCTGCCGCTCCATTTCGTCGGCGATGTTGAGCATGTAGGACGGTGTCACCATGATGATGTCCGGCTCGAAGTCGCGGATCAGCTGAACCTGCTTCTCGGTCTGGCCACCGGACATGGGAATCACCGTGCAACCGAGTCGCTCGGCGCCGTAATGGGCGCCCAACCCACCGGTGAAGAGACCGTAACCGTAGGCCACGTGGACCTTGTCGCCGGCATGGCCACCGGCGGCACGGATGGAGCGCGCCATGACGTCGGCCCAGTTATTGATGTCGTTCCGGGTGTAGGCCACCACCGTGGGTTTCCCGGTGGTGCCACTGGAAGCGTGCACCCGCACCACTTCCCGCATGGGCGTGGCGAGCATGCCGAACGGATAGTTGTCGCGCAGATCCGCTTTGGTGGTGAAGGGAAAATGGCGCAGATCGTCCAGCGATTTCAGATCATAAGGATGAACACCGGCGTCATCGAACGCTTTGCGGTAGAACGCCACATTGTTGTAGGCGTGCGTGAGACTCCAACGAAGACGCTCCACTTGCAACTGCTTGAGCTCATCCACGCTGACCCGCTCCACCGGATCGAAACGATTCTCCAGGTTGAATGGCATGTTCATGCTCCGCCTCTCGTTATTCTGTCTTTAGGTCTGTCTGCGTTGCTTTTTGTTCGCTTAAAGCCGCTCGATCACCACGGCAATGCCTTGTCCCACGCCGATACACATGGTGCACAGCGCATAGCGGCCCTGACGCCGCTCCAGCTCGCACAAAGCGGTGGTGATAAGACGGGCACCGCTCATGCCCAGCGGGTGCCCCAGCGCGATGGCGCCGCCGTTAGGGTTCACGTGTTCGGCGTCATCCGGCAAACCCAGCTCCCGCAGCACCGCCAGGGACTGGGATGCAAAGGCTTCGTTCAGTTCGATGACGTCCATATCCACCAGATTCAGACCGGTCCGCGCCAACACCTTGCGAGTGGCCGGTGCCGGACCGATACCCATGATGCGCGGCTCAACACCGGCGGTGGCCATTCCCACCACCCGGGCGCGGGGCTTCAGGTTCCAGCGGCGCGCCGCCGCTTCGCTGCCCAGCAGCACCGCGCAAGCGCCGTCATTGACGCCGGAGGCATTACCGGCGGTGACCGTGCCGCCCTCCTTGCGGAAGGGTGTGCCCAGTTTCGCCAGCGCTTCCGCCGTGGTATCCGGTCGCGGGTGCTCATCTTCGCCGACGATCAGAGCATCGGCTTTTCGGCGCGGCACACTCACCGGCACGATCTCAACGTCGAACACACCAGCGGTCATGGCACGGCCTGCTCTCTGCTGACTGCGCAATGCAAAAGCGTCCTGGTCCTCACGGCCGATTTTGAATTGCTCCGCCACGTTCTCCGCGGTTTCCGGCATCGAATCGATACCGTATTGCTGTTTCATCAGTGAATTGACAAAGCGCCAGCCGATGGTGGTGTCGAATATTTCCGCCTTGCGGGAGAACGGCTGCTCGGCCTTGCCCATCACGAACGGCGCCCGGGACATGGATTCCACTCCGCCCGCCAGCATCAGACTGCCCTCGCCACAACGCAGAGCACGAGCGGCAGTGCCCACCGCGTCCATGCCGGAACCGCAAAGACGGTTCAGCGTCACACCGGGCACACTCACCGGCAAGCCGGCCAACAGCGCGCTCATCCTCGCCACGTTACGGTTGTCCTCGCCGGCCTGGTTGGCGCAGCCATAGAACACATCATCCAGCTGTGACCAATCCAGATCCGCATGACGTTCCATCAATGCCTTCATCGGCACCGCGCCAAGGTCATCGGCGCGCATCGTCGCCAAAGCGCCGCCGAAGCGTCCCACCGGGGTGCGCACGGCATCAAAAATCAGCGCTTCATTCATGCCTGGCTCTCCTCATCGTGAATCACCGGCCCGCGAACGCGATAGGATTTGCCGCGAAACAGGGCCACCAACTGGCCATCACCGCCGGTGACACGTACATCGTAAACACCGGTTCGCCCTTTACGGGTCAGTTCCCGCGCTTCCGCGGTGAGCACATCACCGGGTAATCCCGGCGACACATACTCGATGGAACAGCCGGCAGCGACGGTGGCTTCGTTATAGGTGTTACAAGCAAAGGCGAAAGCGGAATCCGCCAGCGCAAAAATAAAACCGCCGTGACAGGAGCCGTGCCCCTGAATCATGTCGTCACGTATTGGCATGCACAGGATCGCGCATCCCGGCGCAACGGTTTCCAGCGTCATGCCCAGTTCGCGGGTCGCGGTGTCCCTCGCGTACATGGATTCAGCACAACGTCTGGCCAAAGCAACACCGTCCAGCGCCGTCGTGGCGGTATTCGGGTCAGCCATGCAAATCTCCAAATCGGATGGGCAGCCTTAACGACCCTGGAACTCGGGTGCGCGCTTTTCCATGAACGCGGCGACGCCTTCCCGATAGTCTCCGGTGCGGCCCGCATCACGCTGCAAGTCCCGCTCCACGTCGAGCTGTGTATCGAGATCGTTGTCAAAGCTTTGATTCAAAGCCTGCTTGATCAGGGCAAGACCACGGGTCGGCTGAGTGGCCAGATGGCGAGCGAGGTCGGTGGCGGTGGCGCGCAACGCATCATCGTCCACGCATCGCCAGATCAGACCCCAGGCGGCCGCTTGCTCGGCGGTCAATTTGTCACCCAGCATGGACAGCCCCTTGGCGCGGGCCATCCCCACAAGGCGCGGCAGTTGCCAGGTGCCACCGGAGTCCGGCACCAGACCGATTTTGCAGAACGCTTGAGTGAAACTGGCGGAGCGGGCGGCGATGACCAGATCGCAGGCCAGGGCGATATTGGCGCCGGCACCGGCGGCGACACCGTTGACCGCCGCGATCACCGGCATCGGCAAACGCTGCAGGGTACGAATCAGCGGGTTGTACCAGGTTTCGATGGAAGAGCCCAGATCGGGCGCTTCGGCGCCGGGCGCCACGCTCCGGTCGGAAAGATCCTGGCCGGCGCAAAAACCACGGCCGTTCCCGGTGATCAGCAGGGCCCGCACGGTTTGATCCTGCTCCACCATGGACAGGGCTTCCCGTACTTCCCGGTGCATCTGCTCATTGAAACTGTTCAGACGTTCCGGACGATTCAGCGCCAGGGTAGCGACGCCGTCCTCCAGACGAAACTGAATGGTGGCGAACTCCATAATCCGGTCCTGCCCTTTTCTTGGTATCGATGATCAGACCTGCCAGGCAGTGGCCCGCCGCGCAGTTCCGACGCCAAACTATGGTCGGAAAGCATAGCCCAGACATGACACAAGTCAACACATGGATTCTATATTTATGTATCGAATTAGAAGAATAGAACAAGAAGAAAATCCGGAATAAGGAACTTTTTTCCTTTAATTTCATCAGGATAAGCCTGATAAACAGGCCATTCCCTTTATGTTACCAAAGTTCCCAAAAGGCAATTAAATAAGGAATCACCGGGCAAACTACGAAACCGCTGCAGGAAGAGGCCCGAGCGGTGCTCCGCTTGGCCGCGATGCCCCTGGGCCGTTGGCTATTCGCTTGCCAGCAAGCTTCCCACAGCGGCTTCGTAGCATGATCCGTGGGAGCCAGCCTGCTGGCGAATGGCGCGCCAGAGCTTGCAAGGCACCATAGAAGCTCCCACAGCAGCTTTGTCAATCCAGTCCGCCAAAGCGCAGATAGAAACCATCCCCCGGCTCCGGCAAGGGGCCTTCCGCGGTTTCCGTGCGCTCGCTCATCCAGGCTTCCGCGCCACGATAGGTCAGTCGATACAGGTTGCGGCAAAGCTGGCGCGCGGCGCGGCCTTCCCAGTCCGAGGGCAACAGTTCCTCCGGCAACAACGGATCGCGCAACAGCAGTTTGCGATATTCGTGAATCAACAACGTACGCGCCAGAAAACACTCCATCGGCGGCGGCGTCTCCAGCTTGCTCATTTCCTGCCAGAGCGGACGGAACTGGTCGAGAAACTCCCGATACCCCTCCGAGAGCTGCTCCAGATTCCAGGCGTCCCTCACCTGCAAACGCAACGGCCGTGATGCAAAGCTGTCCTGGGCCCGGGTCTCGAATATGATCGTGTCTTCCAGCGCGTTCTGCTCCTGCAGCGTCGCGTTCAACTCGGCCCGGTCCACCATCGGATGAGCCACCATACCCGGCGTCAGCCCGCCGAACCCCATCCATTCCAGTTCCTGGCGCACATCACGGCGGGCCTCCGGATCCAGTTGATTGAGAATGACCAGGGTCCAGGCACCGTCCCAGGTGGGCCGCACGCCGGAATAGACGCGCTTGAAAGCCTTCTCGAAACGGCGACGGCCAGCGGCGGTGAGTCCGTAGTAGCTGCGGCGCCCTACTTTCTCCGCGATAAGCCAGCCTTCCCGGGTCAGCCGGAACACCGAGGTGCGCACCAGACGCTGATTGATGCCCATGGGTTCCAGCAGATCGATCAGGCTGCCCAACCACACCGCGCCGCCTCTGGGCACGATGGCGTCACCGAACAGGGTGATGATCAGGGAACCGGTACGCAGCGGCCGGCGCTGCTGAAAACGTTCGATCAAGCGTTCCAATTGCTCGCATTGCAAATCCACTGGGTGATCTTCCTATCTCCGGGCCCTTTCCGGGGGCATTCAAATCAGCGTGATACCGGCCTTTTCGGCGGCGCGACATGCTACCAAAGCCTCCTGTCCGGAGACATAAAAGGCCAATGAATAGCACCATAAAACAGCGGCTTGGACCAATATAGCAACTTTTATGACACATTAAATTTGATCTTGACTTAAAATTCGTATCGCTTTATACCTGAAAAAACATGGACGCTAATGGGACGTCCCGCGCCACCGGAGCCCGGTCAGGCGCATAAAAACAAAGCCCCTCCGGGGCATACGCAGATAGGTGTGATAATGAAAACAAAGCTGAAAACCCTGGCGGTGGGCGCCGTGGCGGCGCTGGGTCTGACCTCCCTGTCCCCAGTCGTGAAGGCGGAAGACCCGATTCGCATCGGTTCATTCCTCTCCGTTACCGGCCCGGCCGCGTTTCTCGGCGACCCGGAACTGAAAACCCTGGAACTGTATGTAGACCAACTGAACGAAAACGGCGGCCTGCTGGGCCGCGAGGTTCAATTGGTTCACTACGACGATTCCGGAGACGCGTCCAAAGCCCGGACCTTCGTTACCCGCCTGCTGCGGCAGGACAAGGTCGATCTCATCATCGGCGGCAGTACCACCGGCGCCACCATGGCGGCGGTGCCAGTGATTGAACAGGCCCGTGTGCCTTTCATTTCCCTGGCCGGCGCGGAAACCATCTCCACCCCGGTGAAGAAATGGGTGTTCAAGATGCCGCAATCCGATCGCCAGGCCGCCCGGCGCGTACTCACCGACATGAAGGAACGAGGTCTCACCCATATCGGCCTGATTTCCGGTACCGGCGGCTTCGGCGCTTCCGGCCGTAACGTGACCCTGGAAGAAGCCAAGGCCATGGGGATCGAAGTGGTCGCCGACGAGACCTATAACCCGAAAGACACCGACGTCACCGCCCAGCTCACCCGTATCCGCAATACCGAGGGCGTCCAGGCGGTGCTCAACTTCGACTTCGGCCAGGGCCCGGCCATCGTCACCAAGAACTACAAGCAACTGGGCATCGAACTGCCGTTTTACCAATCCCATGGCGTCGCTTCCGACAGCTTCCTGAAACTGGCCGGCGACGCCGCCAATGGCCTGCGCCTGCCCGCCACCGCCTTGTTGGTGGCCGACACCATCCCTGATAACGATCCCCAACACGGCGTTGTCACCGGCTACAAACAGGCTTACGAGGATCGCTACAACAGTTCGGTGTCAACCTTTGGCGGCTACGCTTACGACGGCTTCCAGTTGGCGGTGCAAGCCATCAAACAGGCAGGCTCCACTGATCCGGCGAAAGTGCGTGACGCTCTGGAAAACATTCAGGGTTACGCAGGCGTCACCGGCACCTACCACCTGAGCCCCGAGGATCACATGGGGCTGTCCTATGATTCCTTCCGCATTCTCGAGGTGAAGGACGGCCACTGGGCTCTGGTGGAATGATCCGCCATCCGGGCGCCCCGGACGGCGCCCGGGCACTTGCTCACCGCTATCTTTCCGGGCAGGACCGAACATGTTCAGCGAGTTTTTCCAATTCACGTTCTCGGGGATCACCCTGGGCGCCATCTATGCCTTGGTGGCACTGGGTTTCACCCTGATCTACAACGCCAGCCATGTAATCAATTTCGCCCAGGGCGAGTTTCTAATGATCGGAGGCATGGGCACGGTGGTGCTGGTGGGAGCCGGCCTGCCTTTGCCGGCGGCCATGGTCGGCGCCCTGGTACTGGCGACCGTGGCCGGTATTCTACTGCATCGTCTGGCCATCGCACCGGCACGGGACGCCGACGTGGTGACGCTCATCATCATCACCATCGGCGCGTCCATCTTTCTGCGGGGCCTGGCCCAGTTTTTCTGGGGCAAGGAGTATCATGCGCTGCCCCGCTTCAGTGCCACCGAATCGCTTTCCATCGGCGGCGCCACCCTGTTGACGCAAAGCCTGTGGATCCTGGGTATCGCCGTGGTTCTGGTGGTGGCGCTGGCCCTGTTCTTCGGCCGCAGCCGGCTCGGCAAGGCGATTCTCGCCACTTCCATGAACAAGGACGCCGCCCGGCTCGCCGGCATCAAGACCCAGGTTATCCTCGGCGTTGCCTTTGGTATTTCCGCGTTGCTCGGCGCCGCCGCCGGCCTGATCGTTACACCGATCACCTTCACCGCCTATGACGTCGGCATCATGCTGGGCCTGAAAGGCTTCGTCGCCGCCGCCATCGGCGGCCTGGGCAGCAGCACCGGAGCCGTGGTCGGTGGTTTGTTATTGGGTTTGAGCGAAGCCTACACCGCCGGCTATATCTCCTCCGATTACAAGGACGCGGTGCCGTTCGTGATCATCCTCGCCATTTTGTTTTTCCTGCCCAACGGTTTGTTCGGCAGCCGGGCCGCGGAGCGGGTGTGATGAAGGAAGCGCGCGCGATGAAGAAGAATATTCTGATCTCCCCTTATGGGGGCTTGCTGCTGTTGGCGCTGATGCTGGCACTGATGCCATTGGCGGTGAGTAACGATTTTCACTATGACCTGCTGACCAAGATCTGCCTCACCGCCACCGTGGCGGTGGGATTGAATCTGCTGGTGGGCTACGCCGGCCAGGTCAGCCTCGGCCACGCCGCCTTCTATGGTGCCGGCGCCTACGCCAGCGCCATTCTCACCAGCCAATACAATCTGAGCCCTATGGTGGCCCTGCTCAGCGCCGCCGCCGGCGTTGGCGTAATGGCCTGGCTGGTGGGGCGGCCGATTCTGCACCTGAAAGGTCACTATCTTTCCATGGCCACCCTGGGCCTGGGCGTGATCGCCGCCATCGTACTCAACAACGAAGAGCAACTTACCGGTGGCCCGGACGGCGTCGGTCTGCCGCCGCTGTCCCTGTTCGGTCACGAGCTGAGCGTATTCGGCGAGTATCAGTTCGCCGGCCTGACATTCACCGGCGTGGAACTGTGGTATCTGCTTGCCGCCGCGGTCCTGGTGATCGCGGTCCTGCTGGCGCTGAACATCATCGACTCCCCGTTGGGCCGGGCCTTGCGTGCCCTGCACGGTTCCGAGATCGCCGCCCAGGTGGCAGGCGTGGACACCGCCAAATACAAGCTGCGTGTGTTTGTCATATCCGCTGTCTACGCCAGCGTCGCCGGCAGCCTTTACGGCCACTACAGCGGCTTCATCACCCCCACCGTGGCGTCCTTCGAACATTCCATCGAACTGATTACCATCGTCGTACTTGGCGGAATGGCATCCACTTTCGGTGTCATCATCGGCGCCGCGATCCTGGTGCTCATTCCCCAGTTCCTTACCGATTTTCAGGAGCTGGAGATGGTGGTGTTCGGTGCTATTCTGATGGCGGTGATGATCTTTCTGCCGCGGGGCCTGCTGCCCAGCGTGCTCCAGCGACTGCAGCGAGGTGCCCAATGAGCGCTCTGCTTTCCGTCACCCATCTGAGCAAGGAGTTCGGCGGCGTGCATGCCATCGAGGATCTGTCTTTCGAGGTACAACGTGGCCATGTGCACTCGATCATCGGCCCCAACGGCGCCGGTAAAACCACATTGTTTAATCTGGTGACCGGTCTGTACCAGCCCAGCGACGGCGCGATCACCCTCGGGGGCCGCGACATCACTGGCCGGGCACCCCACAAGCTCTGCGAAATGGGCATGGCCCGGACGTTTCAGAATCTGCAGATCTGCATGAACATGAGCGCGCTGGAAAACGTCATGCTGGGCCGTCACCGCCATCTCGGCAGCGGCGCGCTCGCCGCCATGCTCAAACTGCCGGGCTTGAGAAAGGCGGATCGAGCCTGCCGCGAACAATGCCGGGAGTTGATGCACTTCGTCGGCTGCGGCGATTATCAGGATCACGCCGCCTCCGCCATGCCCTACGGCGCACTCAAACGACTGGAGATCGCCCGGGCCCTGGCGGCGGAGCCCGATATTCTGCTGCTGGACGAACCCGCCGCCGGCCTCAACGCCACCGAAACCGACGCCTTGAAATCGGTGATTCAGAAGATCGCCGGTAAAGGCATCACCGTGGTGCTGGTGGAGCACGACATGAAACTGGTGATGAACGTATCCGATCATCTTTTGGTGATCAGCTACGGCCGCAAACTGGCGGAAGGCACTCCGGAGCAGATTCGCGAGCACCCCGAAGTCATCGCCGCCTATCTCGGCGGCGGCGCTCGCGAACGTCAGGCACGGGAGGTCCCGGCATGACCAGCGCCGCCCCCTTCACTCCCCGTTCCGAGCCGACACCGTTACTGTCACTCAACAACATCACCAGCGCCTATGGCCGCATCGAGGTGCTTCACGAGCTGGGGCTGACCATAGCCCCCGGGGAAACCGTGGCCTTGGTGGGCGCCAACGGCGCCGGCAAGAGCACCCTGCTGCGGGTGATCTCCGGCCTGCAACCCGCCAGTGGGGAGATCCGCTTCAACGGCGGCGATTTGTCGCGCGGTGACGCCGCCGATCGCGTTCGCCGCGGCATCGTTCAAGTACCGGAGGGACGCCAGGTGTTCTCCGGACTGTCGGTGGAAGACAACTTGATGCTCGGTGCCTATACCCGGAACGACAAAGCCGCTATCGCCGAGGATCTGGAAAAGCAATATCAACGCTTTCCCATCCTCAAGGACAAGCGGCGCCAAACCGCCGGCACGCTGTCCGGAGGCCAACAGCAAATGTTGGCCATGGGTCGCGCCCTGATGGGACGGCCACGGCTGCTATTGCTGGACGAACCGAGCATGGGACTGGCGCCGCTGATCATCGAGCAGATCTTCGACATCGTGCGCGAATTGAAAGCAGAGGGCATTACCCAGTTCGTGGTCGAACAGAACGCCGCCGAAGCACTGGCGGTGGCCGATCGCGGTTATGTACTGGAAACCGGGCGCATCGTCGCCAGCGGAGAAGGCACCTCGCTGCTGGATAACGACAGCGTCAAGGCCGCCTATTTAGGCGGGTAAGTGATTTGAGTGAATGGCTTTTCGAGCAGGCGCCGTGCTGGCAGGCGCGGCGCTTTTTTTAGGTTCATCGCGGTTTCGCGGGCCACTGCGCTTCAATCACGGGCACGGGCCTGGCTACCAACCGCTGTATTCGCCAGCAAGCTGGTCTCCCACGGATCATGCCACGAAGCCGCTGTGGGAAGCTTGCTGGCAAGCGAATCGCCAACAGTCCAGGGCCTTCGCGGCCAAACGGAGCGCCGCCCGGGCCGCTTCCCACAGCGGCTTCGTGGCATGACAGGCCGTCGCGGAGCAACGCTACAAATTGCTCCCGGCATTTTTTATGGCTCATCGCGAAATAGCGGAGGTGCGTTATGCCTTTGCTGGCCTTGGAGACCTGAACTCGGAGGTCACCACAGCGCCACTGTGGGGGCTTGTCCGGGCGGCGGGCCGCTGCAAGCAAATGTTAAGGCCCGCAAGCCCATTCGCCAGCAAGCTGGCTCCCACAGCGACTTCGAAGTCCGTCCATGCCAGCGATTGGAAAAGCACAGGCGTTAGCCCCTCACCTCGAAGCGGAGCCGCGTTACGCCTTTGCGGGAACCTGCTTCACTAGTTTCCGCAAAGGCGTAACACGGCCCCGCTGTCCCTGATGGAGGATAATTCCAAATCCCTCCAAACCGCGATGAACCTTTTCTTTGCTCGCCCTTGATCACCAGCTCAACACGATTTTGCCAACCATGTTCGCGGCGGGGATCATGCCGAGGTAACGGCTGTCATAACTGTTGTCGCGATTATCGCCCATAACAAAGAAGTGCCCATCCGGAACAACGTGATCGAATCGACGTCCCGGCCCGTCCGTCATCGAATACTGCACCGAATAGCTCTGGCCGCCGAGTGTTTCGGCGGCGAATCCCCCTACGTCCCGAAATACCGTGAGTACCGGCCCACCATTTATGACCAACTGTTTGTTCGCGTACTGAACATGGTCCCCCGGCAAACCGACCACCCGCATGACGAACAGCTGCCCGGCCATTTCCGGCGGACGGAACACGAACAACTCTCCCCGGCGTGGCGGTGTGCGTTCAGCCACTTCGGTTTCGTGCAGAGTCAGACCAAAAGCGCCATGGACGCCGTACCCCCAGCGCTGCATCACCGCGTAACCGCCCGGTTGCAGCGTCGGCGCCATGGAGGAGGACGGAATCCGGAACAGGTCAAACAGGAACGCTCTCGCGGTGAAGATAACCACAACGAAGGCCAGTGGCAGGCTGAGCGCGCCCCACCAGGTGTTGAACCAGCGTCGCCGGCCATCGAAACGAACGCGCCCGGCAAGCACAAAGGCGTGCACCGCGGCGGCGATGGACACCAGCAGCCCGATACCGGATGGAACCCCCTGGCCGGCCAAGGCCAGATCCGCCCCACCGGCCGCCAGCATTGCCAGCAAATACACCAGCACCCACCACCAGCGTGACAGATAAACAAAGGCCAGCGGCGGCACCAACACGCCCATCACGGCGGCAAACCAGCGGTTCGGCATGTGTACTCCTTAATCAAAAAAAGAGAACGCGCGATTACAGGGATGGCAAGCGCCAGTGCAACACCGACGACCCGGTGAGAGCATAAAGGCCACCGCCATCCGGGGCGAAGGACAATGCCGTCACGGAGACCGAAGTGGGCACGTTCAACGTGATCGGTGTACGCCCCGTACGCGCCTCCCACAACTGCACGTGATTACCCGCCGCCATTGCCAGCCACCACCCTTCCGCCGACGCCGCCACCGCCGATACCCGGCTCTGGCCATCAAGCACCGCGGAATACAGGTACTCGGCTCTGGCGGTGTCGAAGACATGCAGTCCCACTAACGGGGCTTCGCTTTCTCCTTGCCCCCGATGCAATCGGAAACCTCCGGTAACCCACTGCCCCGACGGTGACCCGACCGCCGGCCAGGGCGGGATGACGTCCCCGGATACGCTGCCCTCCGGCGTTCCTTCGTCGAAAACACGGCCAGAACGTTGTGGCGCCCGGATCACGCGCGCCACCCGCCCCGACGCCGGATCCAGCTCCGCCATGCCATACTGATCCTGCACCCATACAGCGTCTCCCTGCCAGAGCACAGGCCGCGGGGGTTGACTGAAAAACGCCGCGCGGGGCACCTCCGCCACGGCATAGTGTCCCTTTCCACCCTTCTGTTCCCGGTAACGATAAATCCGGTCCACACGATCAGAGCA
The DNA here is from genome assembly GCF_009846745.1 of Alcanivorax xiamenensis. NCBI lineage: Bacteria > Pseudomonadati > Pseudomonadota > Gammaproteobacteria > Oceanospirillales > Alcanivoracaceae > Alcanivorax > Alcanivorax xiamenensis. The sequence continues at coordinate 79,004 of NZ_AQPF01000003.1, forward strand.
GAGTCGGGGGTGCCCGTGGGAATCCAGTTGCCAGGACATCCGCGCATCGGGGTCGGCGGCGGGCAACGACAGTGACACCGGCCGCGCCCCCTGCTGATCGGATCGAAAACGAAACCAGTGTTTATCGCCACGGAACCACAAGGCCCCGGTGGCCGGGTCCAGGAACAGCGAGTCCACCCCCTGCCATCCCTGCCATAACACTTCCAGACGTTGCTCCCTGGGCATCAAATGCCAAAGCTCGGCGATCCAGCCTTGTTCACCATCGAGCAACGCCGCCCGCTCCACACCAATAGCCAGGCTACCGTTGGCCAGAGCCTGCAGAGTTTTCGGTGTAAAGGGATCCGCGCTGGCGAGAGTATGGATCTCCGGCGTGATCGTCAGATCCGATTGAGTGGCATACCGTAAACCAGGCTCTACTGGCCCCGGCGGTGGCGCCACGGGCCCATGCCAACGGGATGGGGTGTCGCTTAAACGGCGGGCCGCGCCAGGCAGTTCCACATCCAGTGCGCGCATGACCTCACCGAACAGGTCCGCGGGAACCAGCGATTGGGAAAAAAGGGTCGGTACCCCATCCGCCGCCCACAGCCTCGGGTAGTCCGGATTGGGAAACCGCTGATCACGGAAAACATCGATCACCGTCGCCGTGGTGCCAAACACCGCCCCGGCATCAAACACGGTGACCGTCAATGTCACTTGCTGTTTGCCCTGCCGCCCCTGAGTCCACTCACGGACAGATTCGGCCCGTGCATATTCCGCCTGGGCCACCGGCAAGCGGGACAGCCTCTCTCGGGACACCTCGGTCCGCGCCCGGGCCTGATGGCGACGCCAGGTCCGTTCCTCGGCCGTTAGTGCGCCATCGGCTACCGCCGCATCCAGATCTCGCCCCTCCGGTGTCGACGACAGCAGTGCCCGCCATTCTCCGTTTCTGGATAACAGCACCTCGAGCCAGGGCTCCTCAAGACTGTACAGCGGCGGCGTGCCTTGCTCGAACACCACCCCGTGATCCGCCAGCGCCTCCGCCACTACCGGCCAGACTCGACCATAGGGCGCCTGAACCAGAATATAGGCACGCTCCGAACCGATCAGGCGCCCCGGGTCCAGGGTCACCACGGGGATGCGCAAGGCATCCGGTGTGCGGCTACGCACACCGTCGTCCAGCACCCGCCAGGAGACGGCGGTCTCATCAGGAAAGGCCGGCATGGTCTCCTCCCCATGGCTCAAGGACGCCACCAGAACCGCCAGCCCCATCCCTGCCTGTTTTGTCCGCCGACCCAACATGGCGCGCTCCAATCAGTTCAAGCGGACAGGCAGTGGCACCTTGCCCGGACGCCGCCATGTCCCGGCCAGACCACCCTGGTCGGTCCATTTCAAGGTAAAGGTTTCGGTGCTATCCCCATCATCACGGCGCGTCAGCACCCGTTCTCCCTCCTTACTCGCTTCCCGATGCAAACGTATCGGCACCTTGTACTTATCGTAGGCATACCAGGCCGGGCCGGACCAGGCGCCCAGAACCAGCGTCACGGGGAAACGATCGTCGATTTCCCCAAAGAACACCCCCTCCGGGCCGCGCTCCGGCAACGGACAATCGGTTCGTTTCTCCAGCAACAGGCAGCGGCCATATTCGTTCAGCCAGGGCGCCAGCGTCTCATAGTCAAACCGGCTTTCCTTATCGCCGAGGTCATCCAGCGCCTGCGCCACATGGGGAAAACCGCACCCTCGCATCATCACCAGGGCATCGGCACGCAGCTGCCACTCGCGCTCATCGTACAATCCCTTGCGGATGTTCTCGCCGCACTCCCGATACAGATCCGCCTGGGTCTCCGCTTCCTCCTGATCCAGACCACTCGAAGGAGCCGCTTTCAGGAAGGCATCGATATCATCAAGCTGCAGCTCATCCACCCGGTACCGCAGTTTTTGCACGCCATCATCAGTAAACAAAGTAGTCAGAAACAGGGGTTGTCCGGTCCGCGTTTCAAACCGGTAACTCTGGGAAAAAGCCGACGGGTAGGCACCGGTGTATTCACCGTTGAAAACGATGGAGAGAAATCCCTCGCTGTTGGTCACTACCTGATAATCCAGATAGGTCACCCCGGTCCAACTGCCTTCCTTTGGCCAAACGGCATCGAACGGCGTCTCGCCGGGGCCGCCGGGGAAGCGCTCCAGCAAGCTCACCTGCAACCAGGTGTTGATCCGTCGCGCGGCTTTCGTCTTATCTTGCACCAGAGGAAAATGAAACTCGGCATAATCGCCCAAAGTCGCGTGCTTGGCGGACATTCCCTCGATCGTGACTTGAGACCAGGCGGTTGACGCCATGCCCAGAAAAACGGCCGATGTGACATACAACAGGCCCCTGTTCACTGTTCCAAATCCGCGTAGGTGAACGGAGGATCGCCCACCGCTCCCTCAGCCCACCGTTCCCGCAATTGGGAGCAACGAAGCCGCGGAGGGAACGGCTCACGAGTCTCGATGGGCGTGTTGGCGTGCCAGCGTGTTGCGTGCAAGCGGGCTATGTCAAAATTTCGGGACAGCCCTGTATCCAATTTCATGACCACATCCTGTGCTTGCGTTAATGGAGATCCAGCCCCAACCTTAGCATGTCCTTATGCTGGATCCCCATTTCCATCACCGGCTCATCATAATGATCAAGGAAGAAATCCCGGACCACGCCCTCCACACGAAACCCCTGGCGCTGATAGAACGCCAGCTGATAGCCAAAGGTACCGGTACCCAGCTCGATACGGCGCACGCCCTCGGACCGGCACTGGTCAATCACTTGGCGCAGCAGGGCCGAGCCTACACCCTGGCCTTGCACATCAGGGGATACGGCGATATTGAATAGCTCCAGGACGCCGTCGCCGATGGTGTTGAGTACGCAGACGCCGACTATGTCGTTGCTCTTTTTCACTGAGAAGCACCGAGCACCCGTCAAATACTTACGCACATTCCGTTCGGAAGGATCGGCTTCCAGCAACAAAGCCCAAGGCAATGATTCGGCATCAACCTCAGAAACCGAGAACCCCAACATTTCTTCCACCCTTACGTCCTATAAACCCACAGAAACGCCCCAGGCGACACATGATGGCAACCTACCCCATCCCGCCTCCTCTTACGTTGAATACCCTTTCAATTCAGAGTCATGGCGAATGGTCTGTTTATAAGTGAGCTGACGTCGCAGTGCCAATAGGGCCAGCCCCAAAAACAACACAGGTCCGGTAGAACCGCCCCCACCACCACTACCCTGTCCGACATCCGAACGCTTCGGAGCGGAACCAATACGAGCCTTCAAAACAGGGCCACTGTTACCATCAGCCTGCTCATACCAAGCGGCCACCGCCAGGTCGGCGTTCAACGCCACTCTGGTGTTGGCAGATGCATCGAACAAACCCGGGGCGCCCTTGGACACAATGACTGCCGGGGTATCTATTACCCCTTCCTCGTCGAAAGCCGTGACTTTTCGGTAACGAGGCTCTCCATTCTCCAAAACGGTCCAGCCGATGAGAAATGTTCCGTTTCGGTCCCCGGCCATATCCGGTTTACCTGACAAGACATCGAGTGAATCCTCTCCAATAGTGGCCGATGCACCCGCACTACCATCGGCGTTTATATATTGAATTCGCTGACTAAATACCTTTTGCGTGTTAACTGTGGCACTTTGAAACCAAGCGCTGGCATATCCACCATCCGAGCCAGCCGCCAAGACCGGGAAAGTTTGATATAACCTTTCGCCCTCGCCTATCCCAGCATCCAGCGCCCAGGGCTCTCTAGGCGGTTCCGAACCAAAATAGCTGTAACGCATCACCATCAGAACCGTGTCACCATCTTTAATTACCGGCCAGATAATCTGGCCACTACCCTCTTGTATGGCTACTGCTACAGGTATGTCCAGATTAGTGTCCGAGCCAAGGAGAAAATGCCCCCCTCCCCCGCCCTCGGGAACGGACAATTGATAGACATAACCGTGCCCAATATCGTAGGACATAGCTACCAGGGACCACCCATCTTGATTTACCGATAAATCCGGATTACAGCTATACCCGTATCCAGGCGAGGCCAGCCATGGACTTGATACGCTATCGTCAATCCCCACTCGACCTAACATCACGTTTGTTCGGCAATCCGAGGAGTCCATTTTCGAGCCACCACCCCAAACCACCACCAGGCCACCACTACCACTGGCATCGACCATGGGTTCTGACAAGCCGAAATCCGGGTAAGCGCTATTTTCAGATACTGTCAGAATGTCTCCCACGATGTGACCGTTCTGGTCGAAGCGTGCCAGCCTGACCCGATCCAAGTCGGTTTCAATATTATGTTCCACCCAAGTCGCCGCAAACCGGTCATCCGGTAGCGACGTGATATCGAACCCCTGAAACCGCACCTGAGCTCCAGCCTGGTAGAGATCCACCACCTCATCGGCATCGAAGATAGAGGCCGCTCCGAGGGCGCCAGATATAAGGGTACCGATCACTACCGCTAGTGCTTGCTTATAAAAAGCGTTCTTTTTCATGGCATATCCCTGCTCGTATTATTTCAAAAATATAGCCACCCCAAGGCAGCCCCCAATGGCGCAATTTAGCATAACTAACCGGCAAGGGGTGCGGGCCTGTCTCCCTGACATTGAGCTGCGCCCTGCTGTTTCGCGGATAAGTCACTGCCACACATAGCCATATTCCGTCCACAAAACGGCCACCAGACTGTCATCAACAGCTTCTAGGATGCGCATCGACTTGCCTTCCATTTATTCGAATCGGAGTTGAATCGTGGCTATTTACAGAACTCTTCCGGCCCTGGCCTTGGCTGGCTTCACACTATTTCTGGCCGGCTGCGGGGGCGACAGTGACAATGACAATCCGGCTCCGGAGGCGAAACCGCTGCGGTTGCAGGTGCTCCACACCAACGACCACCACTCCTATTTCGAGGGACAAAGCCAGGACCTGAGCCTGGACTACGATCCGGCCCTGGTCGGCGCTGAAACCGTGCGTGTCGACCTTGGCGGATTCCCGCGTATCGCAACGGCCATCGACGAATATCGCGACGACCACACTCTGGTCCTCAATAGCGGCGAATTGAACGGCACCCTCTACTTCAGCCTTTTCAAGGGAGAGGTGGATTTCAAGGTGTTCAACGCTATCGGTCTGGACGCCTATGAGCTGGGCAACCACGAATTCGACGAGGGTGAAGCGCATCTCGCCGAACTGCTGAAAACGGTCAATTTCCCGGTGATCGCCGGCAACGTTCACCCGACCACGGACAGCCCGCTGTTTGGTTCTGATATCGCCCCCTATGTGGTCAAGGAAATCGACGGAGAGAAAGTAGCCATCATCGGCGTTCTCAAGGTGGAGAAGACTCAGGAATCTTCCCTGGTCACCGACGCCGTGGAATTTGATGACGAGATCACCTCGGTACGTGAACACATCTACACCCTGAAGAATGAAGGCATCAACAAGTTCATCGTCCTCAGCCACCTGGGCTACGACTTCGACCAGGAGCTGGCCGCCAACGTCCGCGACATCGATCTGATCGTTGGCGGTGATACCCACGATCTTCTCGACACCACCGGCGAGTTCGAGACCCTGGGGCTGGACGTGGATGGTGACTACCCGACAGTGGTGAACAACCCGGACGGGCAGCCGGTTTATATCGTTCAGGCCTGGGAGTACGCCAAGGGGCTGGGCAAACTGGAAGTCAATTTCGACGCCGAGGGCGTCATCACCGACATTGACGGCAATGTTGAACTCCTGGTTGGCGATAACTATCAGGTGCAGGACGCCAGTGGCGCCTGGGTGGCGGCCAGCAGCGAACAAGCGGCGCGGATCAACGGTGTGATTGACGGCCTCGCCACGGTGCGGATCGCCAAGGAGTCCGAGGCCATTCTCGATATTCTCACGCCATACAAAGCGGAAATGGAGAGCTTCAAGCAGGAAACGCTGGGGGACGTGGTGCAGTACATGCCGTTCGAACGTATTCCCACACCGTTCCAGGCTGGGGAAACCCCCACGGGCAGCTACGCCGCCCAGGTCGTGGCCGACGCCTTCCTCACCTATCTACCAAAAGCCGATGTGGCGATCCAGAACGCCGGCGGCGTGCGTGCGCCGCTCGAGGATGGGGCCTTCACCGTGGCGGACGCCTACAACATCCTGCCGTTCTCCAACACCGTGGTGACCATTGATATGACCGGCACGGAGATCGTCAAAGTGCTCAACGAAGCGCTCGATTATGCCCAGGGTATCTCGGCGTCCACTGGCGCCTTCCCCTATTCCGCCAACCTGCGTTACGACGTGGTGCTCGGCGCGCCGGCGGGAACGGGTATTCAAAACGTCGAGGTACGGGATGAAAACGGGAATTGGAGCGCCATTGGCGGCAACGCCACCTACTCCGTGGCCACCAACTCTTTCACCGGCCTCGGCAAGGATGGCTACGATACGTTCGGTGAAGTGCGCGAGGCCCGCCCAGAGGCCTTCGAGAATTCCGATGTCGCCTATGTGGTGCCACTGCTGGAGTACTTCCGGGAGGAGCTGCCGGACAATACGCTGCCAGCCCTGGACCCGAACCTCTACTGCCTAAAATCCGTGACCCAGCAATAGGCGTCACCCCCGGAGCCGGGTGCCAATCCCCGGCTCCGCTATTAGGACAGGTACCCATAGGCTTCCGCCTGAGCGGAGAGCCAGAACAACAGACCCAATCCGGCAGCCAGCCCCAGCGACACGAACACCAGGAAGCCCACTCGCTCCCCCGGCGTCATGTGCTTCACGCCTTCCAGCGTACCGGGACGGACCAGTACGTAGAACAGCCCCATCGCCGCCACGAAAGGACCAATCAGGGTCTTCCACCAGGAATAGGACACCAACGGCGCGCCCGCGGCAAGCGCCTGCAGCGTATCGCGAACGTAATAGACACTCCATCCAAGCCCGAACGCCAAAAACACCAGGCCGACGAGCAAAGCCCCTTTTTTCGGATCCGGGGGTGCCTTGGCCTGAACCGGTGCTTCCGGCACGTGACGGGCCGGGTCCCGGGCGATTTCCATGGCCCGTTCATGGGCTTTCTGGCGGCCGCGATGGCGTATCAGAGAAACAATCCCGGAGAGCAACATCAGGCCGCCCATGGCCAACATACCGTACACCACGCCCTGATCACCGAAACGCTGGTACAACCAGCCGGTGCGTTCCTCCGCCGTGGCCGGTTCGCCCCAATGCGCCAGGGCAAACGCCATGCAGACCACACCAAAGACGGACAAAATCAGGGATCGGGCTACCGCCAACATGCGCAAACACCGAGAAGATAAGGAAAGGGGGCTCAACCTACCCAGCCACGGTATCCGGGTCAATGGCCCCAGGCTCCAGGAACGATCGGATCAATAAACAACTGGCACCAAGGTTCCACCTTCCCGATCGACACATTTTCCTAATCAACAAAGAGCTCCTACCGCGGACAGCCTGTTCTTCCCTTCAATATTGTCCGGTAACCACTCAGCACAAGTTAACGCTTTCATGTTGCGGGACTATCAGACAGGGATAAGCACAGGTTCCTATCAACACTGCGCGGGAGAGATCATGTCACGGCTGTTCAGCGATACCGAACTGGAAGACATTGCCCGGCCTCCGGAAGCGCATGCCATCGAGGCATTACGACGCGGCGATCTTGCCGAAGCCCGTCTACATCTTGAAGAAATGGCACGCGGTCACGCCGGGCTGGATGCGCTGTCCTGTCATGCCCTCGCTCGCAAGGCGGGGAAGTTACGGCAGGATTTCGGCGAGCAACGGGCCCTCGAAGCGCTACATAAAATTGGTACGCAGTTGATGGCAAGCTGGATCGAGCAGTGGCGCCGGGGCGACGCCCAAGGCGCCATTCATGATTTGATCGCTGTATTCCGCTACCAGATCGGCGCCGAATTGATTCCGGTAAAGGAAGAGCACGATGCAGTGACACTGGAACTGGCGCCCTGCGGCAGTGGCGGCCGCCTGGATCGCCAGGGACTGCCAGAGCGTCACCCGCAGGCTTACGGTGACTGGAGCGACGGCGTCAACAGCCTTTGTCAGGCGTGCAAGGCTAACCAGGCCGCCCTCAACGAGGCTCTGGGGGAACCGGTGTGGACAACCCAAAAAGGCGCTGAAGGCCACTGCACCTTGCGTTTCTCCAAAGGCTCTCAGAGTGGCAAAACCCTGTTCCCCGGAGAACAAGCGGTGACTGTGACACAGACCCGCACGCGTCGGGCCGAACACAAACTGGATCAGGGCGACACGGATATAGAAGCGCTGCTCGACGGACAACGTAAGGAGTGGATGCCCTGGCATGATTTCGGCGTGGTCTGGCTGGCGCACTTCTACGCCGTCGCCTTGGAACTGGGCGGCGCCGACTATCTCGATGAAATGCTGGCACAAACTTATGAACCCGCCTTTGTTGCCGGTTTTCCCCACTACGCTTCTCTCGACGACGAGGCCCTGGCCCGGGAAATCGCTCGCACCTGGAATTATCATTGCGCCGACTTCCGACTCAGCGAGGAGGATGACCGTTTCGTCTTTACTCTGGATCCTTGCGGCAGCGGTGGACGCCTGTTCCGGGGCACGGTATGGCGGGATATGTTCCGGTATGGCCGTCCTCTCTCTCCCATCATGTCCAAGCCGCACCGAATCAATTTTCTGCGTGAGGATGCCCCGACTTACTGCACACACTGCGCGGCTTCCAATCGGGCTCAGCTAAGCCGCCTTTCCGACCCCAAGGTCCCTATTTTCTTCGTCATTGATGGCCATGCCCAGCAACGTCCCGGCATGCCCTGCCGAACTTATGTTTACAAACGTGACGCCCCCAGAACCAATGTGGACCCCGCCCTGCTGAGGCAAATCAGCCTGGCTCCGCCCTCTCCGAAAACGACGAGGAGTTCGTCATGAGTCACACCAGGGAGCATTCCGGCGCGGCATTGGTGACCGGCGCCAGCGGCGGCATCGGCCGGGCCATCGCCTTGCATCTGGCCCGACAGGGCTGGGATCTGGGTTTATTGGACCAGACAGCACCACCGCCGGCACTACTCGACGAACTTGGCCAATATGGCACCCGCGTTCACACCGTTAGCGCCGATTTATACGACCAATCCGCCATCCCTGACGCCGCGGAAAGTTGCCAGGAACAGCTCGGCCCAATCCTCTGCCTGATCAACAATGCCGGTCTGACCGCACAGATCGCACCGTTGGAAAAGATAACCACCGATGCATGGCAACGGGAACTGATGGTAAATCTGTCCGCGCCGTTAACACTGATTCAGGCGGTGACGCCCGCCATGCGCCGATACCAATGGGGACGAATCGTCAATATTTCCTCCATGGCGGCACGAGGGGGTCTGTATCAGCAAACCGGCTACGCCGCCACTAAAACCGGTCTGCTGGGATTAACCCGCAACGTCGCGCTGGAGTGCGCCCGCGACGGCATCACCTGCAACGCGGTTCTGCCTGGCCTTGTGGATACCCCCGCGGTGCGTGGCATGCCTTCGCTGATCCAAAACGATGCTCTTTCTCTGGTTCCCGCCCGCCGGCTTGGCAAGCCCGAGGAAATTGCCGCGCTGGTGGGGTTTCTGTGCAGCGACCAGGCCGGCTTTATCAACGGCGCCGAAATCGATATCGATGGCGGTGCCCGCCTCTGCCCGGTGGTACTGGGCAGTCAAAAGGCCATCGCCGAACGCCACGCTCTGGCATCCGGAGGCCTAAGCCCGCCCGACGCGTAAGCGGATCCGATCCTTACCAGCACAATGATACTGCCCGTTAGAAGCGCACATCACTCAACAGTAACAAGCCCTATAAGAACAAGGAGACGACGATCATGTTGACCTGCAAGCACACCCTTCTCGTGATGTTATCCGGCATACTGCTTGGCCTTGGCGCCATGCCCTCCAATGCCGAAGCCCGCGAACTCCGGTACGCTATCGGCCAACCCCCGAAAGCTCTGCCGGTAATCGCCGGCGAAGCCTTCGCCAAAGCGGTGGGTGATTACACCGAGGGAGAACTGACCGTCAAGGTTTATGCCCTTTCACTGCTGAGCATGGCGGAAACCTCCGCCGGCCTTCGCGACGGCATCGCTGACGTCGGCTTTGTTCTGACCCCTTATTTCCCGGCCGAATACCCGCACAACAACATGCTCACCGAAGCGTCCATGCTGTTGCAGCTCATGGGAGAGGATGTAAAAGGGCGTGAGGGTATGGCCTTCATTCCCGCACTCTCCGAATACATTTTCCAGCATTGCGACGCGTGCCTGGATGAATTCAAAGCGCAAAATCAAGTATTTACCGGTCTGGTCGGCGGCTCCTCTTATGGCCTGGTCTGCAATACGCCGATTACCAACCAGGCGGACATGGCGGGTAAGCGCTTCCGGGTGGGAGCCGCCAACTGGTCCCGCTGGGTCAAGGAAATGGGAGGCACGCCCATCACCATGTCGGCCAATGAAATGCTGGAAGCACTCAGTCAGGGCGTGGTGGATTGCATCGTGCTCTCCACACCTGAAATCGACAACTTCGGCCTTGCCGAAGCGGTCACGGACATCTCCATGGGGGCCCCCGGCGGCATCTTCAGTACCGCCGGACAGAACGTCAACCGCCAGGTCTGGCAAAAGCTGAGCGACGACCAGCGGGGAGCCCTGTTGCGCGCCGCCGCCGTTCCGGCCGCCATGGTGCCCTACAGCTACCATGAAAGAGAAAAGGAAATACTCGGCCGCCTTCAGAAGAAGGGCATAAAAGTCCACGATCTTGACCCCGACCTTCTGGCTAAATCCGAAGCGTTCATCACCCGGGATATGGACACTATTGCTCAGTACTACGAGGAAAAGCACGGCGTGGAAAACGGCGCCCAAATGCTCAAGGATTTCCGCGTCATTCTGGAAAAATGGGTTGGCCTGACACAGGGCGTGGATTCCCTGGAAGAGTATCAGGAGCTTTACTGGAACGAAGTGTTTTCGAAGGTGGATCCGTCCACCTATGGCTTGCAATAAAAAATCCACATAGCCGGTTCCGGTTCAGATCTTAGGCGGAGGAAAACAACCATGGAAAAAAAGCAATCAATCAGTACCGGTGACACCGCCCTTTTGGCGCGCCTGGACGCCTTCATGCGTGATGAGGTCTATCCCGCGGAGCACCTTTATAAAGAACAAAGCCAGGGAGAAAGTCGCTATCGAACACCCCGGATCGTTCAAGACCTGAAGCTTAAAGCGAAAGCCGCCGGGCTGTGGAATCTGTTCCTGCCCGGAGAACACGGCGCCGGCTTGAGCAATCTGGATTACGCGCCTCTGGCCGAATGCATGGGCCGGGTACTATGGGCCTCGGAGGTGTTCAACTGCTCGGCACCGGACACCGGCAACATGGAAGTGCTGTCCATGTATGGTTCTGAAGAGCAACAACGGCAATGGCTGACACCGCTCCTCAATGGTGAGATCCGTTCCAGCTTCTCGATGACCGAGCCGGAAGTGGCGTCTTCCGATGCCACCAACATTCGTTGTGAGATCCGCCGGGATGGCGACCACTATGTTATCAATGGGCGAAAATGGTTCACCTCCGGCGCCATGAACGAGGATTGCAAGATACTAATCGTGATGGGCAAGACCGATCCCGACGCGGAAGTGCACAAGCAGCAGTCCATGATTCTGGTTCCCAAGGACACGCCTGGCATTCGAATCGTTCGGGATCTCACCGTCTTCGGTTATGACGATGCCCCGGTGGGGCATCCGGAGATCATCTATGACAATGTCAGGGTTCCCGCCAGCAACCTGATTCTGGGCGAGGGCCGGGGCTTCGAGGTCGCCCAGGGTCGCCTGGGGCCGGGCCGTATCCACCACTGTATGCGCCTGATCGGCTGCGCCCAGCGTGCACTGGAAATGATGTGTCAAAGAGCCAGCTCACGTTTTGCATTCGGGCAACTTCTGGCTGATCACGGTTCGGTAAGGGAAGACATTGGCCGCTCCTTCACCGAGATCGAGCAGGCACGTCTGCTAACGCTGCGGGCGGCGGAAAAAATGGATCAGGAAGGCAACAAAGAAGCCCGGGATCTGATCGCCGCCGCCAAGATCGCGGTTCCCAACATGGCGTGCACCGTCATCGACCGCGCCATCCAGATTCACGGAGGCATGGGTGTCACCCAGGATACTTTCCTTGCCGAGGCCTACGTCTATGCACGCTTCATGCGTATGGGGGACGGACCGGACCAGGTGCACTTGAATCAGTTGGGTCGTACGTTACTCAAACGCTATTCCGCCCGGAACCCGGCCCGCGAGAGATCATGACCAGTATGAAAAGCACCCCTCCCCTGGATCTGCCCCGGCTGGGAGACTGGCTGGAGCGACACGTGGCCGGTTTTCATGGTCTGCGCCAGGCCAAGCCACTGACCGGAGGAAACTCGAATCCGATCTGGAAGCTTGAAGCGGACAGCGGCATTTATGTTCTGCGCACCCAACCCGCCGGGGAACTGTTGCAATCCGCTCATGCGCTGGATCGCGAATACCGCGTTATTTCAGCGCTACAGAACGGCGCCATTCCCATCGCACCGGTCCACGCATTGTGCAATGATCCGGACGTTATCGGCGTCCAGTTCTATTTAATGGATTTTCTCGAAGGGGACGTGTTTCGCAACCCCGCCCTGCCCGGCAAATCAAACGCCGAGCGAACCGCCATTTTCAATGCCGCCATTGACATGCTGGCCCGAATCCATAGCGTGGACGTGGACCGTGTCGGACTGTCCGATTTTGGCCGTCAAGGTAACTACTTCGAACGGCAGCTGCATCGCTGGTCGAAGCAGGTGGCAACGGCCCTTCCGGATGGCGATGCAACGCTTGACGCTCTGATCGGGAAGCTGCGACAGCAGCTTCCCGAGGACGACCCGCCCGCTGTTCTTTTACACGGTGATTCACGATTGGATAATTTGATGTTTTCCAGCGAAAGCCAGATCCTCGCGGTGTTGGACTGGGAGCTGTCGACACTAGGCGATCCCTTGGCGGACCTGGGTCAGTTTCTTGCGGTCCTGGATCTGCCGCCGGATTATTTATTGCCAGGATTGAGAGGACTGGATCGTGCCGCCCTCGGTATCCCTTCCGAAACATCGATGGCCACCCGCTATTTCGAGGCCACCCGCCGTCCCCATGTCGATTTGAAATTCTATAAGGCTTTCGCGCTGTTCCGCCAAGCGGCCATGTCCGCGGGGCTGCGACGGCGGGCCTTGCTTGGCACCGCGGTCTCCGATCAGGCGCTCGCTTTCGGTAATAGTCTGGATACATTTGCCGGGCTCGGCCTTGAAATCCTCAACGGTGGCCAAGCCGGAAATCATGCCCTTTAACGGTAGGTCACCCAGTCACGGCCCAATACTTCGAGATGCGCGACATCGTTGAAGCCGCTGAAGAACAGCTTTTCCCTTTTGCTCACCAGACGGGTTACCGACGCATTGTAGATTGGATTGTGAAGACGCAGAACATGCTCGTCCGGCAGATCCAGCAACGCCTGGGTGATCGCGGCGATCACCCCTCCGGAGGTGACCACCATCGCACTCTGTCCGGTGTACAGCCTCTCCGCCACCCTTACCGTTGCCTCCAGCGCACGGACACGGAAGTCCTCCCAGCGCCTGCCCTGGACACGCTCATGACCGGCCAACCAGGCTTCGAAAGCCTGTTCGAACAGGCGTTGAAATTCCCGCCGCGGGCGTTCTTGTTTCGACACATACTGCGCCAGGGCGGCATGATCCTGGAACTCAGGAAAGACCGGCGCGAACATGTCCTCGTGACGATACTCGTCGAAGTGGTCATCTTGCTCCAAAGGTGTCGTCCATTGTGCCGCCGCGGCGGCACATCGCGCCGTCTCGCTTTGACGTTTCAAGCTGCCGGACACAATAATATCGGGCAGAATCCCCCGGCGCAGAAACGCCAGTCCGGTTTCGCCGGCCTGGGCCATCCCAAGCTCCGACAACTGATCGTAATCCCCGCCCAGCAAGCTGGCCTGTCCATGGCGAACCAGGAAAATACGTCCCATTGGATATCCGCCTCCTGTTGTAATGATTCCATCGGTTCAATGGCGCTGTTCTTTGTCGCGCACGGACGAAAAGAATTTCCGCATGCCATGGACCCAGCGGTCGGTGTCCCGGGCCCGGCGCATGGCCTGTTCACGGACCGCTTCATGGGTAAGGATCAGGAACCGATTCTCCAGCAAGCCCTCGATCGCGATTTCCGCGACCTGGTCCGGACCGAGCAGCCCCTCTCCCATGGCATGCTGGCGGGCCTCGCTTTCCGAACGAAACAACGGCGTATCGACACCGCCGGGACACAGGCAACTGACACCGATTCCCTGATCTCCATAGGTGATTGAAAGCCATTCGGCGAAAGCCACCGCAGCGTGTTTGGTTACCGTATAGGGCGCATCGAACTGAGACAGCAGTCCCGCCGCCGACGCCACATTGAGGAAATGCCCCGATCCCCGTTCCAGCATGCCCGGCAGTAGTCGTTTCGCGCATGCCACATGCGCCATCACGTTCACACGCCAGATCCGCTCCCACTCCGGCTCGGACACCCCCGTGCCGCCACGTACAGTAATACCGGCATTGGAACAAAACAGGTCCACGGGCCCATCCTGTTCCGCCATCTCTATCAGCCAATCCATCGCCGCCGGAGACGCGACATCGACCTGGCAAGCCCGTCCGTTGATTTCATCCGCCACCGCCATGGCGGCGACTTCATCACGATCGGCGACGACGACGCTGGCGGCGCCATGCCGTACGAAGGCATGGGCCAATGCACGGCCGATGCCGCTGCCGGCCCCGGTGACGACGATATTGGCGTCTTTGATTTTCATCGGACTCCCCATCTCCGTTACGGAAAGAACGCCGCGACAGCGTCTTACATCAGAGCCACGGACAAACCGCCGTCCACTACCAGACTGGCGCCAGTGACGAACGCCGAGGCCGGTGACGTCAGGTAAAGCGCCGCGTAGCCAATCTCCTCCGGCCGCCCCAAACGCGGCAGACACATGGTCCGACACATTTTTTGCCGGTCTTCATTGCTGTACTTGTCCGCCAGCTGGGTCTCAAACAAACCGGGCAGTATCGTATTCACGCGAATCCCATGTTCGCCATACTCCAGAGCAAAGGAACGGCTCATGCCGATCAGGGCGGTTTTCAGCGTCGAGTAAAGGGCCAGCCCTTTGTCCGGATGCAACGCCGCCACCGAGGCCACGTTGATGATGCTACCGCCGGCCTTTTTCTTCATCAGCCGCGTGGCGGCGACGGACATATACCAATACCCCTGAAGATCCACTTCCACGGTCTTTCGGAACAGCCCCGGATCGGTATCATCAATCGAGCGCAAAGGACTCAATACCGCGTTATTGACGAGAATATCCAAGCCACCATGAACATTATCGAGATGGGCCTCCATGGCATCGATGTCTTCCAGTTTGCCGATGTGACAGGGGCGCGCTTCCACGCTCATGCCCTCGCCCTTGAGCGCCGCCACCACTGATTCGCACTCATCGGGCTTGCGACTACTGATCAACACATGGGCGCCGGCTCCCGCCAACACCCTGGCCGTGGCCAGACCCAGGCCCTTGGTGGACCCGGTAATCAGCGCCACTTTGCCGTCAAGACGAAACATGTCCGTGGGATCAATCACCGTCTTCCTCCTCCAAGATACCAGCCGTCGGTGGCCAGTCCCCGAAACAGGCTAACACCGGCACCACCCCACGGACTTGTGTCGAGAAGCTGACTCCCGCAATCGCTCCAAGGCCTCACACACGGCAGGCGGGCTCGCTGGCGAGTAACGTGCCGCACCTTGCCGGCGAACCGCTTGGCGGCCACCGGTAAACGTTGTAACTTGCGCACCATACGAAACAGGATTCTTCATCATGCCGAAAACGGATCTCCCGCCACCAACCGCATCGTCAGCCAACGCGACGGACCCACAAAGTGCCTCCATGTTGGTTGTGCGTGACGTCGTCAGGGGGCTGTACGAGGGGCGTTACATTCCCGGGCAACGGCTGGTGGAGCCGGATCTGGTCAGATACTATGGCGTCGGGAGGAGCACGGTCCGTGAAGCGCTGAAGCAGTTAACCGCGGACGGCATCGTCGTCACCTACGCTTTTCGTGGAGCGCAGATCCGTAAGCTGACCCGCGCCGAAGCCGCCAATCTGTTCGCGATTACCGAGGTGATGCTCGGCCTGGTGGCACGGCAGGCCGCCGACCACATGGACAGCAAGGAAAAACGGGAACGACTCCAGGCTCATTTTTCCGCCATCGCCAACCATTCCGAAAGCGACGGCCATTTCGCCTTTCTACAGCACCGGAACCGCTACTTCCGTGTATTGATCGACATTGGCCGTAACGAGGAAATTCTGCGCCTGTTACCCCGGTTGCAAGTGCATCTGATTCGGAATCACGCGATTCTTCCGCCCACGGAGCGGATCAAGGGATACCGCCGTATCACCCAGGCTGTTCTACGTGGCGACGGACAAGGCGCGGAACACGTCACGCGTCAGTATATCGCCAGCATTGCCTCATCCACCTTGCCGTACTTCCCGGAATAAAAGCCACATCAACGGATGCGGCCATTACCGCCCGCTCAAGCCGGCAAGGCGGAAACGATTTTCAGGCCCCTTGAACCCAGACGAATTGAACGAGGCTGCAAACCAAACGTCTTGCGGATCGAATGACTGAAGTGACTGGAATCCGGATAGCCCAGATCGAAAGCAAGGTCGGTGAGACTACCCTCGCAGTTGGCATGATTGAGAAAATTACGCGCCCGCTTCCACATTCGATGATTGCGAAATGAGGTACCGGTTTCCTTTTTGAACAGGTGCAGGAAACGGGAGGCGGACAAGCCGATCGAACGGGCGTAATCGGCGGCGGAGATGTCTTTTCTCCACAATGCCGATCCGAACGCTTCCAGCGCCACCTCGATGCGAGGATCCAGCGCCTTGTAACCCACCCCCGTGCCCATCACCAGGGCATCGAAGGTCCGTGCATTCAATGAGGTGTCCGCCAACTCCGAGAGCAGCCGCCGGGGCACCCGCCGGACTCGATCGACCACCCCAGCATCACCGCCGGGCTGATTGAAACGCGCCATCATCTCCGCCAGGGCACTGGCGGACACATGTTCGGTCTCGATCAGAACATTGATGATCTTGCCACAAGGCGACGCCACCCGGTGCGGTATATAAGGCGGCAATAGAGCCAGCGTTCTTTGTTCCCAGGGTTGGTCCGCGACTTTCAGTTGAAAGCCACCAATCGGAGCCACATACAAACTGGCCGCTCCCATCCTGCGCGGGCGCATACGCCGCCCCACCAACCCGGAATACAGCAGCCGCTCGCCGGTAACCAGCATTACCTTTTGATCATCATGATTGTTCTTCACATAAGTCTCCCGCCGCCGGGGAAATACGGAAATACCCCACCCGGCGTACCAAGATGACTTCCTGGCGTTCTCTCCGATATGAAAAGTTAGAAGTGACGACTCATATTGTCAACCTTTTCGTCTGACGATTCATTCACTGAATCAGCCCTGGACGATGATGGAATTGCCGCCGGGCGTGCGCATCTTTTCCAGCAACGCCACGGAGGCGCCCGCCCTGGCCACTTCATGGGCGGCGGCCAGCCCGGCAAAGCCGGAACCGACCACGATGACGTCCACTTCCTCATTCCACTTCCTGAGCAGCTCATCGGCTTGAGCACGGACGCTCACCCCGGCGGCGCCAATCGCCAGGCCACCCAGAACCGATGTGGCGCCAGCCTTGAGTATCTGTCGGCGCGTCACAGCATGCCGATCTTTCGTCTGCTTATTACTCATGACAACCTCCTGTCAGTTGTCGGCCCGACGCAACCGTTGTCTCCGCGTGGCGAGAGGCCGGCCCAAATGATCACAAAGTAGTCAGAGTCGCGGAGGCGGGTTGAATCTCCTTGATGCAGGTCAAGAAAGGAAGCGGCCTGGAGATTACGGCCGCCTCCTTGTAGAGGCTCGGCATTCGTGGCCAAGGCCGCTGCCACAGCGGCGAGCCCGTTGTACGTGTAGCAGGACACCAAAGCCTGTTGGCGTGTCAGTCCAGCAGGCACTGACACGCTCAGGATCGGTGCCTTAGTCTTCCGTCACGCATTCGAAAGATGTCGCGAACATCGGATCGCCGCCACTGACGTAACGCGGCCACGCCGGGTAGTCACACAACGGCCGGGTGCGGCCCGGTGCGCCGATCAGGTCCATGGTCACCTGATCTTCCGGCGCCACATCCCGCTCCACCCAGTTTTCCAGGGCGGTCAGGGAATCCCAGGTGGCGTGGAAATGCGAGCTGGCGCCGTGGCCGAATCCCGGGATTTCGTAATAGCGCACAAAGGAATCCACCTTTTCCTGCCCCATCTGCTCCAACAACCGCTGGTAGTAAATTTCCGTGGCCCGGGAGCTGACCAGCACATCCGCCAGCCCATGCGCCAGCAGTAATTTGCCACCGCGATCCGCGAACTCGGAGATATCCGTGCCGGAATTGAGCATACCACTCAGTTCGCTGATCCGTTCCGCGTATTGCTGCTCAGGGTTGATCGGGTCCAGCTCAAAGGAATTGAAATCCGCGTCACCGGCCACCGAATACTTCACCCACTGATCCACCAACACACTCAGGTACGGCGCGTTGCGGGGCATGTCCGGCTGCACCGGCTGCGCGGTGCCCAATGCGAGAAAGACCACCGTGGGCTGCACCGGCGTATCGATGGTGGTGATGCCAAGATCCGCGCCCCAGACGTTACTGCCAGGATAGCCGGTCTCGCCACTGGCCAGGGTAAAGTTGAACTCAACGCCGGCATCCATCGCCTGCAAAGCGTCGATCTGAGCATCGGACAGGCAATGGTCACCGTCGTCGGCGCCACCCGGACAACGCAGATCGCTGCCGTCCACCATGGCGGTTGCCGGATCGAAGGTCTCGTTGCATTGGCGCTGAGCGCTGATCAACCCGTCCTCAACCCCATCCAGCCCATCACAGGCTTCCAGAGCAGCATCGAGTAACTTCTGGCGCTCGCCGGAATCCGGATAAGCACCGGGTTCCGCCAGGGCACGGCTGATGTATTGTCCGGCAAGCAGCGCGGCCACGTTGTTCCAGGCCGGATACCAGGCGATGGCGCCATCCCAATCGTCGGGCCAACGTTGAATATTGGTCAGCGCCTCGCGGCCGCCGGTGGAACCGCCGGCAAAGTAACGCTGCGCCGGTTTGCGGGCATACCGCTTCTCGATCACGAAGGTAGCGGCATCGCGGGTCTTCTTCAGCGCCTCGCCGGAGAAGTTACGCACCGCTTCGTCATTCAGACCCCAGCGACCATCCTGGGAGCCATACTCATTGGCCTGGTGCCCGGAATCGCTGGCGAAGGTGGCGTAGCCCCGGCCCAGCGGCGTCGGCTGATCCGGCGCGCCCTGGGATATATCACCGGTGATCGCCGGAATGGAGCCATTGAAACCGCCACCGCCAAACATCAGCACTTTCGAATTCCACTCGGTGGGCAACGCCACCTTGAATTGAATGTCCGGCGCCCGCGGATCCACCGGCGCAATGCGCCCGGATACCAGGCAATGCTCAGGCACTGCCGCCGCGCCGGAGCCGCTGGCCTCGACCACCTCCGCCGCGGTCACTTCACCGCCGGACGTGGCTAGTCCCATGGCGTCGGCCGGAATCGCCAGGCCGACCAGCTGATCACAGGACATCGGCCGTTGCACGTGTGAATCACTACCGCCACCCCCGCAGCTCACAAGAGCGACGGAGGAAATCCCGAATAGCGCCATACTCAGCCTTGTCAGGCCGTTTCTTGTTTTCATGCTGCTCTCCCGGTTTTGTCGTTATTGGATGGGTGCTGCTTTTGTTGCTTATACCGCCCCGGATGGCTTATCCGATGATGCTGCCGGACAGCAAGCCGCGAACAGGGTGTCTGGGGATCATAGGCCTTTTTCGTCGAGTGTTCACTCGGGAGTGGAGGCATCAAGAGGCGGTAGCGTTACCGCAGCCTCGTATGGAGGTGATGGAGAAGCCTTTGAAGGATAGGTTTGCGGGGGCGGCTTCCTAGTGCCTTGAAACCAGTTAAGAGCAGGAGCAGGCTATTCCAAGAAAGATTGCCCGTAACGACCACCACACCGGGGACAACAACGATGGAAAAGCCATCCGCCAGTTCCGATCAAGAAATGGAAAGAATCACTTTACACATGGATACCCATACAAAGGCGCTGATGCAGCGAGCCGCCGACGCCAGGGGTCTGTGTTTAGCCGAGTTTGTTCGAACCAGCGCGGTAGCCCAAGCTCCGCGGCTGCTCAGCCAGATCACGGCCACCCGCGTCAGCCATGACGACTTTTGCCGGGTGCTAGACGCGATTGAAAATCCACCCACCCCCATGGACGATCTGGTCGACGCGCTTCGGTAGACAACGGCAAGGTATTTGCCAGGACAAGCAAAGAACGACCTTTAGCTCGTTATCAGCACATTATCCGTGCTGGGCGGATTGTTCCTCAGATAGTCCTTGATTTCGGACGTTATTTGAGAAGAACTTTCCGAGCGGGGCTCGCATTTTTCGGCCCACGCCCTACCGGGATGCAGTACGTCCCATCTAGGCCGCATTCCCTTGTGGCGTCCCTTGCCGGGATCGTGATTGCCAAAGCCATCGATCAGCTTATTCCAGATCGGATTGAACTTGGCGATGAGCAGTGATTCGCCGAGAGGGATCCAAATGTCATCGACGATCAGGTAGCGGCAGTGAAAGTCGTTGGAATCCAGATTCTCGGCTTCGCGAACGCTCTTGAGGTGCTGCTTGATGCGATTGAACAGCACCTTGCCGGGCTTGGCTTCCAGATCCCCGCCTTTCCGCGCGCCCGACGGCACGGCCTTGCCCACGTAAATCGGCGCTCGAAAAGCATCATTGCGATTCGCTTCGGCGATGACCTCGTAGCCCTCGAAGTCGCCCGTGTAGTAAATGGCGTAGATCCCGGCGCCTTGAAAGGCTTCAAGCTCTTCCAGCGGGAACACGGGCTGTCGGAGCATGGCCTGTCCCACGCTTTCGCCGAGATGCCGTTTATCGAGAGGGTTGAAGGGTACGACGGAACTCTTTTTATCGCTCATGCAACGCCTTGTTGTCGGGTGCGTGCCTCTAGCTGTATCCGTCGTTCCATGAGCTGTTCTCCAACGGAAGCCGCGATGGTGCGGGCCAACGCGACGGGCACGGCGTTCCCCAATTGCCGCATGGTCTCGGTCCATGAGCCATGAAAAACGAAGCCGTCCGGGAAGGTCTGAATTCGGGCGGATTCGCGAACACTAAAATATCTGGGCTCGCCATTGTCAAGAATCATCATGTTCTCACCGCCGGGCACGCCATGGTCACCGGCCTTGAGCGTCTTGGCGGGCAAATCCAAAGGGCTACCGGTATGGCCGGGATAAACCTTGGCGCCGGGTTGGTGGCGATGATTGAAGAAATCATGGGGCTTGCGCTTGCGCGGGTCGGGAATGCCCTGGAGCGCGTCACGGACCGTGCGCCAGGGTTTCAGCGGCGCCAGAGGCAGCGATGAACTCAGCTTCTTAACCCGGTTTTCCAGATTCGCGGGGACCTGGGGGCGCTTTCGCGACGAGATGCCATGCCGATCCCAGTACTCGCCGGAAACCCACTGGGAATAAAGCAGTGAATCATGGCTATGCGTCAGGTCCGGAATGTTCCATCGGATGTCCAGATCGGAGCGAAAGCCCACGATGAACACACGTTCCCGTTTTTGCGGAATACCATAGTCGGCGGCATTCACCAGATTGGTGACGATGTTATAAGCCAACCCCGTGCGATGAAGCACGCCGGACGTTTTCTCCCGCTGCAGCCGCTTGAAATGAGCAACCCAATCCTCACCGGACTTTCGGCCCGCCTCGGGAAACTCCAACTGGAGCTTGATGTACTCAAAGTAATTACTGAAGGCGGGCCGCAACAGGCCGCGCACGTTCTCGACAATGAACGCCTTGGGCTTGAGGCGGCGCACCGCCTCGGCGGTAGCGGGGAACATGTCGCGTTTGTCACCGAAGGCCTTGTGTTTGCCGCCCATGGAGAAGGGTTGGCAGGGCGGCCCGCCGGCCAGAAGGTCGATATCTTCCGGAATGGATGACCAATCAAAAGCGCGCACATCGCCTTGCCAGACCGGCCAATCCTTGACCACCGGGTAGCCACGCTTTTGGTTCTCACGAATGGTGTCGCAGGCCCATCTGTCCCACTCCACCACCGCCAGTGGCTCGAACCCCGCCAGTGAGGCGCCCAGGGCGAGACCGCCAGCGCCCGCGAAAAGCTCCACTGATTTCACTGGTTCCCTCTCACGCTTCTTCCTGGGTTAGAAAAGCCTCGACCTTACTGGCCACGGCGTCCAAATCTCGCAATTCGCATTCCCAGACCACCAGCACCCGCCACCCCATCTCAGCCAGCGCCCGCTGATGCCGCAAATCCCGCTCGCGGTTGGCCTCCAGCTTGGTCCGCCAAAACTCCACCCGGGATTTCGGCATCCGGGTAAGGCCGCAGCCGGGATGGCGATGCCAAAAGCAGCCGTGCATGAAGATCACGGCCCTACGGCCGGGAAACACCAGGTCCGGCGTCCCCGGCAGATCGCGCCGGTGAAGCCGGTACCGGAACCCGAGGCCATGCACCAGGCGCCGCAGCGTCATCTCGGGCTTCGTATCCTTGGCCTTCACGCGCGACATGCGCTCGCTGCGGGCCTTGGGCGAAAGGGTATCCGACACGGGCTCTCTCTGGGATGGCGGCTCAATGCTGGCCGCCATGATAGTAGAGATGGGCCCGCCGGGCACCCTCGGCGCGAACACCCAAAAACTGTACATAAGGACAGTCAATCAAACAAGCAGCATGGCTCCAGCCGATCAAATTTCAATCGTTTTCTTCTGGCGGACCATCTGGCGCCTGCAAGGCATGGCCATTGCCGCCTATAGGGAAACACTTCTGTCCGAGTATTTTCCCGCCGATCAAATCCGTCGGATAATGTCGAGTGGAGCTCCGGCTCCATAGCGGCAGCCGCCGCCCGGCAAGGCGGGGGCACGGGCGATATCAAGTGTCGGCGGGCTCCGGGGCGGCGGAGATCACCAAGCGGCCCTCGCTGACTTCCACGTGCACCGGGGTGCCGACGGTAAAGCCGGCTTCCTCCAGCCAATAGCCCTTGATATGGACCCAGGGCACAAGCCTGACCCGGCAGCTGTTGGATAGCGTTTGATGGTAGTACTGGCCCGGGTGGACCTTGAGGTGGCGAATATAGGGAAATTCGCGGTTGGGTTTGGGGGATTCGCTTTTACCCACGCGGGCGCGTGGCTTATGATTGCGAGCAGCCATGATGGACTCTCCTACAGTCTGTTGTGGTTAGCTGCCTTCGGGTGTTGCCGCACCCGGGGGCAGTGCTTTTAAATCTGGCACAACCCACTCCGAAAAACAATAGAAAATCAACTTTTCATGAACTTTTCATGCCCCCTTTCAATTAAAGCCGCATCAACTTCTTTAAATGGCTGAGCTACCTTGCTCGGCATAGTTTCCAGCAAACCTTTTAAATAATCCAAAACCGAGCAATTTTTAAATCTATAGAAGGGAAAGTCAAAAAAATCATCGTACCGCTTCTTTGTGCTTCCATCAGAGTCGATACATATAACATCTATCGACTTCAAGTTTTGGGACTTCAGAACAGCAGACTTCAGAAGATATTTAATATAGGAATCCGCATCCGGAAGAGAGTAGCCTATAAACCTCAAATGAGAGGCACCCTCCAAGATCGAGAAAGCAGCTTTCCAAGCAGGAACAATACCTGAATCCCTCCCCTTAGCCCATGTTGGCGGAACAATATTCCCATCCTCCACACATCCGTGCAACTTCGCCAAATGAGGGGAATCGTCACCCTCCTTATATTGAGACTTTATAAAACTTAACGGCCTATCCACTTGATAATTTTCATTTATGAAATCGGAGTAACCCTCTAAAACCAAATCATAATTCAAAGAAATAACATCATATTTATTTCTATTTCGTGAAATATCAGCAAAAAAAGCTCTTTTCCCTCTCTGCCTATCATCATGCTCCCTAAACTTTATTCCAAAAAGGTTGGCAACAAAAAAACCGAACAGCTTGTTATTTTCACCACGCCCGAACACGAAATCATCCCAATTCCCAGGCCTATGAATCTCACCCAGGCGAGGCGTATAAAAATCGATGACATCCCTTATATAACGCACAAATTCGTCTTTTAGCCTGAGGCCATCCAAAAACTCAGACATTTCCAGTATGGAAAGAATTTCTTCTATATTGAAAAGATTTGTCTTGTAGTAATTTTTCGCCACTGATATCTCTTGTATTTTTTCAAAAACCTTATCGAAGTGTTCATATTTTTCTGGATCAGAAAGATACATATCCTTCGATTTGAACAAGAAATTACTCATGACGGGCAAGCCTAAAGGCGCCGAAAAGCCAGCACCTAATACATAGACGATCCTATCCATACTCTCTCCTTCGCCAGATAGTAAGGCTTATGTGTACACGAACAACAGAGCCACGATGATTGCAAAAAAAAGGCCGCCCCAAAAGGAGCGGCCATCACCAAGGAAGCCTGGATTTAAAGAGTAAGGACCAACTCACCACATGGCGGTTATGCGTCCCCTTTCTTCTTCGCCACCAGCGTCAGAATGTCGTAGCTGGCGACAAGTTCGTCGTCCTGATTGGTGACCTGTACGTCCCAGACCACCACGCCTTGGGGGGTGCCGTCGGGGGCGGCTTTGCCCTGGTCGATTTTGCGTTTGCAGGTGAGGCGGGCCTGGATGGTGTCGCCGGCGCCGACGGGGGTGATGAAGCGCAGGGTGTCGAGGCCGTAGTTGGCGAGGACGGGGCCGGGGGCCGGGGAGACGAAGAGGCCGGCGGCGGCGGAGAGGAGGAAGTAGCCGTGGGCGATGCGTTTGCCGAATTGGGAGTCTTTGGCGGCGATGTCGTCGAAGTGCATGTAGAAGTGGTCGCCGGAGAGGCAGCCGAAGTTGACGATGTCGGCTTCGGTGACGGTGCGGCGGTGGGTGAGCAGGGATTCGCCGATGGCGAGGTCGTCGAAGTGGCGGCGGAAGGGGTGCACTTCGGTTTCGAGGACGTCGGCGCCGCGCGCGTATTCGCCGGTGACGGCGGCGAGCATGGTGGGGGAGCCTTGGATGGCGGTGCGCTGGAGGTAGTGGCGCACGGCGCGGATGCCGCCGAGTTCTTCACCGCCGCCGGCGCGGCCGGGGCCGCCGTGTTTGAGCATGGGGAGCGGCGCGCCGTGGCCGGTGGATTCCTGGGCGGATTCGGCGTTGAGCACTTGCAGGCGGCCGTGGCGGGCGGCGAGCACGGGGATGGCGCGGGCGGCGTTTTTCGGGTCCTTGGTGGCGAAGGTGGTGACCAGGCTGCCTTTGCCTTTGTCGGCGAGGGCGATGGCTTCATCCAGGTCGCCGTAGCCCATGAGGGTGCTGACCGGGCCGAAAGCTTCGATGTCGTGGGCGCCGCCTTCCGCATGAGGATCGGTGCTGCGCAGCAGGCGCGGGCCGAAGAAGGCGCCTTTGTCGGTGCCCTGGCCAATGGGCTGCGGGTCGCCGTTGCCGCCGAAGATACATTCACTGGTGTTGAGCAGGTCGTTGACGGCGGCGGCCACGTCTTCTTTCTGGTCCAGGGAGGCGAGCGCGCCCATGCGCACGCCTTCTTCGTTCGGGTCGCCGAGGGTGATTTTTTCCAGGCGTTGGATCAGGCGTTCGCCGAAGGCGTCCAGGTGCTGTTGGGGCACCAGGATGCGGCGGATGGCGGTGCATTTCTGGCCGGCTTTGACGGTCATTTCGCGGACCACTTCCTTGGCCAGCAGGTCGAATTCGCTGTCTTCGGGGGTGACGTCCGGGGCGAGGATGGCGCTGTTGAGGGAGTCCGCTTCGGCGTTGAAGGGGATGGAGCGGTTGATGAGGTTGGGGTGCGCGCGCAGTTTGCGGGCGGTGCTGGCCGAGCCGGTGAAGGTGACCATGTCCTGTTCGTCGAGCTGGTCGAGCAGGTCACCGGTGCCGCCGATGATCAGCTGAAGGGCGCCTTCCGGCAGCGCGCCGGAGTCTTGCATGAGGCGCACGCAGGCAGCGGTGAGGTAGCTGGTGGCGGTGGCCGGTTTCACCAGGCACGGCATGCCGGCGAGGAAGTTGCCGGCGAATTTCTCCAGCATGCCCCAGACCGGGAAGTTGAAGGCGTTGATGTGCACGGCGACGCCCCGGCGCGGCACCAGGATGTGGGTGGCGGCGAAGTGGTTTTCCTTGCCGAGGGGGACCACCGGGCCTTCGTGGAGGACGTTGCCGGAGGGCAGTTCCTTGCGGCCCATGCTGGCGTAGGCGAACAGGGTGCCGAAGCCGCCGTCGATGTCGAAGGCGTTGTCGCCTTTGGTGGCGCCGGTGTGGCGCGAGAGCGTGTAGAGCTCTTTTTTGTGTTCCTGCAGGTAGAGCGCCATGGCCTTGAGGCGGGCGGCGCGCTCCTGGAAGTCGAGCTTGAGCAGTTCGCGGGTGCCGGTGGTGCGGGCGTAGTCCACGGCGGCGGCGAAGTCGGGGGCGTCGTCGTGGGTGTGGGCGACGATCTCGCCGTTGATGGCGCTGGCCAGGGGTTTGGCGGCCTGGCTGCCGAACCATTGGCCGGCGAGGTAGCTTTGGAGAACGGTCATGGCGTGGCTCCTGTTTTAATCGGTTGGATGTTCGCGGCCTCAGCCGCTCATTCGCTGGCAAGGCCTGCTCCCACAAAAACAGGGTTCCTTGGCTCTCTTGTGGGAGCGGGCTCTGTCAGCGATGCCTTAGGGCTGGTCGAAGTCGAGGACGACCTTGTCGGTGATCGGGTAGCTCTGGCAGGAGAGCACGTAACCGGCGGCGACTTCGTAGTCCTCCAGGGCGAAGTTGTTGTCCATTTCCACTTCGCCTTCCACCACCTTGCAGCGGCAGGTGGAGCAGACGCCGGCCTTGCAGGAGAACGGCAGGTCAGCGCCGTGTTCGTTGGCGGCGTCGAGGATGTTCTTGCTGTCCCGGGGCAGTTCGACAAGCACTTCGCGGCCGTCGGCGATGATGGTGACCTGGGTTTTGTCTTCGTCGTCGGTCACTTCTTCCGGGGCGCGGTGCTTGCGCTGGGTTTGCCCTTCCACGCCGAACAGTTCGAAGTGCACGCGGCTTTTGTCCAGGCCGTTGGCAACGAGACGGTCGCGGACGGTTTCGGTCATGGATTGCGGGCCGCAGAGGAAGGCGGCGTGCAGGTTCGGGGTGTCGAGCCAGCGGGAGAAGATGGCGTCGCATTTGTCGGCGTCGAGGCGGCCGTTATAAAGGTCCACGTCCTGCTGTTCGCGGCTGAACAGATAGATGATATTCAGGCGGCCGAGATACGCGTTCTTCAGGTCACTGAGCGCTTCCCGGAACAGGGTGGAATTACTGGAGCGGTTGCCATAAAGCAGCGTGAAGCGGCTTTTCGGTTCGGTTTCCAGGGTGGTTTTTATGATCGACAGAATTGGCGTGATACCGCTGCCGGCGGCCACGGCCAGGTACTCGACTTCACGTTCCGAGTCCAGATCGACGTAGAAGTGACCACTGGGCGGCATGACCTCCAGAGTGTCGCCTTCCTTCAGTTCACCATTGGCAAAGCCGGAGAAACGGCCGCCGGGCACTTTCTTCACCGCCACGCGCAGGTCACCATCATGGACGCCGGTGCAGATGGAGTAGGAGCGGCGCACCTCCTCGCCGTCCATCCGGGTGCGCACGATCAGGTGCTGGCCCTGGGTGAAACGGAAAGCGTCGGTCAGTTCCGGCGGGATGTCGAAGGCGATGGACACCGCCTCTCGGGTTTCCGGTCGCACTTCGCGAATTTTTAATGGATGAAATTGGTTCATGTCAGGCGCTCTTGTCTTAAAGGCACTTGAAATAGTCGAACGGCTCCAGGCAGTCACGGCAGCGGTAAAGCGCCTTGCACGCGGTGGAGCCGAATTCGCTGAGTTGTTCGGTGTGAGTGCTGCCGCAGTGCGGGCAGTCCGCCGGTCCCGGATCACGCAAAGTATCTCGACCGCGCCCCTTGGGCGGCGGCGCGATGCCGTAGCTCTTGAGCGCTTCGCGGCCCGTGTCGGTGATCCAGTCGGTGGTCCAGGCCGGCGCCAGCACCCGCTCGATACACGGGTCGCGAAAGCCGAAGCGTTCCAGCGCGTCTCTGACATCGCGCTCGATCACCTCGGTGGCCGGACAGCCGGAATAGGTGGGCGAGACTTTTACGTGCAGACGGTCCTGGTCCCACGCCACCGCGCGGATCATGCCGAGATCCACGACGCTGACCACCGGCACTTCCGGATCCATCACTTCGACCAGACAGTCCCAGGCACGCTCGAGATCCGCTTCGCCCAGAGGGGTGCCGGTAAAAGCGGTCCGCTCGCGATAGATCAGCTCACCAGGTTGCATCGGGGTACGCTCGTTGCAGGTACTGCATCTCGGCCAGCAAAAAGCCCAGATGCTCGGTGTGCTTGCCGTTCTTGCCATCCATGTAGAAGTGACGCGCCGGTTCCGGCAATTCCAGATCGGCTTCGCGGAACACGCGGGCCACTTCATCACGCCAGGCCTCCCCGACATTACCCGCGCCAATGTTGGCGTCGGCGAGTTGGTCTTCAATGGCGTCGGTGTCGGTCAGTTCGTAAGTGAAGCGCCACAGGTTTTGCACCGCGTCGGCAAGACGGCGGTGGCTTTCCTCAGTGCCCTGCCCCAGCCGCAGCATCCATTCGGTGGAACGGCGGCGGTGGTAGGTGGCTTCCTTAAGGGCCTTCGCGGCGACCGCGGCGATGCGTTCATCGCTGGATCCGGTGAGCCGGGCAAGCACCTGGTGATGCCAGACGTCAAACAGGAACTGCTTGGCGGTGGTCACGGCGTAGTCGCCGCGCGGCTGCTCCGCGATCAGCAGATTGCGGTATTCGCGCTCGTTGCGGCGGAAGGCCAGGTGATCGGCGTCACGGCCGTCGTCGAGCAGTTCGGCGGCGTAGTCGTACCAGTTGCGCGCCTGCCCCAGCAGATCAAGGCCCACGTTCATCATCGCCACTTCTTCTTCCAGTGCCGGGGCGTTCCCGCACCATTCGCACAGCCGTTGAGCCAAGACCATATCGGTATCGGCCAGGCGAAGAAGGTATTCGGTGAGTGCTTCACGGGTTTCCATGGTCGGCATCCTCACATCTGGTCCACTTCAGGAGGCAGCTTGTAGAAGCTGGCGTGGCGGTAGACCTTGTCGTCGGCCGGATCAAAGAAGGGCTCTTTCTCGTCGCCGGCGCTGGCGGTGATTTGCCCGGCGGGCACCACCCACAGGCTCACGCCTTCACTGCGGCGGGTGTACAGCTCGCGGGCGTTTTCCAGCGCCATCTGGGCATCAGCGGCATGCACGCTGCCCACGTGTTTGTGGTTGAGGCCGTGCTTGCTGCGCACGAAGACTTCGTAGAGGGTCCAGTCAGCCATGTTCATCTCGATGGGTTGATTCAGTTCAGGCGGCGCTTTTTGCTTTCCGCTCTTGATTGCGGGCATACGCCACGGCGGCGTCACGCACCCACTGGCCTTCGTCGATGGCGCTCTTGCGCTGTTGAATACGCTCGACGCCGCAGGGGCTGTGGCCCTTGAGCACATCGAAGAACTCCTGCCAGTTGATCTCACCGAATTCGTAGTGGCCGGTTTCCTCATTCCATTTCAGGTCCGGGTCCGGCGCGGTACAGCCAAGGAATTCCAGTTGCGGCACGGTCTGATCGAGGAAACGCTGGCGCAGTTCGTCGTTGCCGTGGCGTTTGATTTTCCAGGCCATGGATTGGGCGGAGTTCGGTGAGTTGGCGTCGGAGGGGCCGAACATCATCAGTGATGGCCACCAGAAACGATTGATCGCATCCTGCACCATGGCTTTCTGCTCGTCGGTGCCTTCACGCATCATGGTGAGCAGGATTTCGTAACCCTGGCGCTGGTGGAAACTCTCTTCCTTGCACACGCGGATCATGGCGCGGGCATAGGGTCCGTAGGAGCAACGCTGCAGCGGCACCTGGTTGACGATGGCGGCACCGTCCACCAACCAGCCGATGGCGCCCATGTCGGCCCAGGTCAATGTCGGGTAGGTGAAGATGGAGGAGAATTTCACCTCGCCGCGATGCAGCTTTTCGATTTCCTCGTCGCGGTCGGCGCCGAGGGTCTCCATGGCGCTGTACAGGTACAGGCCGTGACCGGCTTCGTCCTGGATCTTCGCCATCAGCTGCAACTTACGCTTCAAGGTCGGCGCCCGGGTCAGCCAGTTGCCTTCCGGCAGCATGCCGACGATCTCGGAATGGGCGTGCTGCGAGATCTGCCGGATCAGCGTCTTGCGGTAGCCTTCGGGCATCCAGTTCTTCGGCTCGATGCGCACTTCCGCATCCACCTTCTCCTGGAAGTGCCTCTCTTCCGGACTCATCTCCTCCAGGCTTTTCAGGCGCTTGGCGCCGGTATCCACCTGCTGTGCGTACATGAGGTTCTCCCTGCTCCGTCGTGGCGGTGGTGCCACCCATAGGGGCAGTATTATATGACACATAAATTTATGTCAATAGCAAGTTTATGTGTCATGTTTTGACGTCCCTTATCATTATTTCACTGTTTTTTATATATATTCTTATTAATCAATAAGTTATCCAAAAATAGAAACACAGCCCCATTCCTTTAAAAGACATCTTGATAGCCCAAAGGATCATCAATCCGATACGGTAGTACCCAGAATGAGGATCCAAATCGCGGACTCTTTAGGGGATTTTTCCGCGCATAGCAAAACGCCGGTCGGGTATCCGGACCGGCGCGGCGATATGAATCAGGGAAGACCGACGCTCTTAGGGCCTGTTCACGCTATTTGCATCGCGCCTGCTGGATGCAAATAGCGTGAACAGGCCCTAACCGGCAGGCAGTGGTTCCACCCACTCCTCGGTACCGTGACGGGGGGTGACGAACAGCACCTGGATGGAAGGGGTATGCAGGGTGGCCGTGTGCGGCAGGCCACGGGGAATC
Source organism: Alcanivorax xiamenensis (assembly GCF_009846745.1). NCBI lineage: Bacteria > Pseudomonadati > Pseudomonadota > Gammaproteobacteria > Oceanospirillales > Alcanivoracaceae > Alcanivorax > Alcanivorax xiamenensis. The sequence continues at coordinate 110,008 of NZ_AQPF01000003.1, forward strand.
AGCAGCGCGTGGCCGGAGGCCAGTTCATGGGCCAGCAAGGTCCCATCCGGCTGCCGCACCCGCATGGTCAGACGACCGTCCAGGATCACCAGCAGCTCATCGCCACGTGGGTGACGCTCCCAACTGCCATCGGAACGAGTGTTGTGAATGGTGATCACCCCGACCATGGACTCCTCGTCGCAGCGATGGTGGCCGAGCAGGGAGAAAGGCTGATCGTCGGGAATGGCGTCCACGGCTTGCCGCAGATTGACGGCGACGGAGGACATAGCGGGCTCCTTGTTAGCAGTGATGGACAACAGGGGGTCGAAGGATGGCAACGTTGTTGCGCTTCAGAAATTATGCGAGTGTTTCCTCACATTTCCCATTCGCATTCCGGAGCCCGCCATGCCACCCTCCTCGACGCCCACGGAGCCCCGTAAACAGCCGCGTCAGGCCCGCTCCCACGCCACGGTGGAAGCCCTGCTGGAAGCCACGGCTCAGGTTTTGGTGGCCCACGATTACAAGGGCGCCACCACCGCCCGCATCGCCGAACGGGCCGGCGTCAGCATCGGTTCGCTGTATCAGTACTTTCCCAATCTGGAGTCGCTGGTGGCGGCGCTGGTGGATCGGCATGCCCAGGGCCTGCTGGAGGTGATGGACCGGGCTCTGGAAGGCGACGACGCGGCCGGGTTGGAAGGCGGTCTGCGGACGCTGATTCACGCCGGCCTGGACATGCAACGCCTGGACCCGGCGCTGCACCGGGTGTTGATGGAGCAATTGCCCAATGTGGACCGCTTACGCCGGGCGCGGGACACCAGCCACCGTCTCACCGGCCTGATCGAAGCCTTTCTATGCCGTCATGCCGATCAGCTGGCTCCCGGACGCCAGCCGGCTCTGGCCGCCGTGGTGGTGGAAACCAGCCTGGAAGCCGTGGCGCACCGGGCGGTGAACGATTACCCGTCAGCGGCGGAACAGCAACAACTCCAGGATGAGCTGTATGACCTGCTGCGGAACTATCTCACCCGTTAGCGGGCTGGTTAGTCCCGATCCGGCGCGCCCAACGGGAACAGAGGCCGGTACGACCGGGTCTCATGGTCGGACGGAAAGGCCGGGATTCGACAACCGCCATGGCTTCCGGAACGGTCCCCCCGACTCGCCGTGGACTCAGGATGACTTATCCCCGGCCTCGTCCTCCAGCCACTGCAATCCGGAATAGGGTTTCTCCCTCAACGCTCTTAAACGGGAGGCCAGATCGCCGCGGTGAAACTCCAGCTTATGGCCGTCGGGATCAAGGAAATAAAGGGAGTCGCCTTCGCTGCGGTTGTCTTTCCAGAGAGAGACGCCATGGCGGCGCAGCAGGTCAGCCTTTTCCCAGAACGCCGATTCCGTGAGGGAAAAGGCAACGTGCGAGTATTCCGGCAAAGGGCCTTGCCGAGTCCGATTGTCCAAGGATAAGCAAACCCAATCGCCACCGGACCGAAGATAAGCACCGCCATCCCAACGCACAGCGGCTGTCATGCCAACGATATCGGTATAGAACCTCAGGGAGCGGTCCAGGTCGGAGACCGACAGTGTTATGTGGTTAATACCTTGTCCGCCGCCTCGATGCATAGACCAATCCGCTCTTTGGCTCTGATTCTTCCCTCTTCCCTTTTAGAGGATAGCGTCGAACACCGGGACAAACTATTCGCTGCCCAGGCAGCTTCCCACAGCGGTTCAATATCCTGGTACCAGCGTCAGCCGCAGGTCGTTGCCCAGTTGCCGCACATCAGCCCAGCGCAGGGATACTTTTTCCGCCATGCGTACCAGCGGCAAGGTGAGCAGGCCACGGGCATCGGTGCCGAGCAGCGCCGGCGCCATGTAGACAATCAATTCGTCGAACAGCGCTTCGCGGACGAAAGCCCCCGCCAGGGTGGCGCCGCATTCCACCAGGATTTCGTTACATTCCCGCCGGCTCAGGTCCGCCAGCAGCGCTTTCAGATCCACGCCGGAGCCGGAGCTGGGCAGGTGCATGACCTCGGCGCCGGTCGCTTCCAGGGCACGCTGCCGTTCGGGATGGGCTTCGCCGCCGACGATCAGGCAGGGACCCGCGGCGGTGACCACGGGGACGTCCACCGGCGTGCGCAAGCGCCGGTCGAGGATCACCCGCAAAGGTTGGCGGACCTGATCGGAGCCGTATTCGCCCAGCCGCCACTGGTCCGCGCGCACGGTGTAGGAAGGCCGGTCCGCCAGCACCGTGCCGATGCCGGTGATCACCGCCGAGCTGCGCGCGCGCAGCCGTTGCACGTCCTCGCGGGCCTCTGGGCCCGTAATCCACTGGGATTCGCCGCTGGCCATGGCGGTCCGGCCGTCCACGCTGGCGGCCACTTTGATACGCACCCAGGGCCGCTCACCGCGCATGCGGCGGCTGAACCCGGGATTCAGGGTCCGGGCTTCCGCCTCTTGCAGCCCCACTTCCACCTGAATACCGGCGGCGCGCAACTTGCCAAAACCGTTACCGGCCACTTGCGGGTTCGGGTCCTCCATGGCCGCCACCACGCGGACGACGCCGGCCTCGACCAGGGCGTCGGCGCAGGGGCCGGTGCGGCCGGTGTGGGAACAGGGCTCGAGGGTGACATAGGCGGTGGCGCCGCGCGCCTCGGCGCCAGCGATGGCGAGCGCATGACGTTCGGCATGGGGCTCGCCGGCGCGGGCATGAAAGCCCTCGGCGATGATCCGCCCGTCCCGGGCGATGACGCAGCCCACACGGGGGTTGGGATCGGTGGTATACAGTCCTCTCCGGGCCAGTTGCAGGGCCCGGATCATGCAATGCTGATCAAAGGCCGGATCGCTCATGCGCCGTCCTTGCCGTCCTTTTTATCACCAGTCCGGCTTCGCAATCGATCCACTTCGGCGGCGAATTCGGAAATGTCCTGGAAGCTGCGGTAGACCGAGGCGAAGCGCACGTAGGCCACGTCGTCCAACTGTTGCAACGCCTCCATGACGAATTCCCCCAGCTCCCGCGCCGGCAATTCCCGCTCACCGGTGGCCCGCAGTTGATGACAAATGCGACTGATGGCGGCTTCCAGGTCCTCCACGCTCACCGGACGCTTCTCCAGTGCCCGCTGCATACCGGCACGAAGCTTGTTCTCATCGAACGGCTGACGGGTACCGTCGGACTTGATCACCCGCGGCATCACCAGCTCGGCGGTTTCAAAGGTGGTGAACCGCTCGTTGCAGCTCAGACACTCACGGCGACGCCGCACCTGGCCACCATCGGCCACCAGCCGGGAGTCGATCACCTTGGTGTCTTGAGCGCCGCAGAAGGGACAGTACATGGGAAGACCAGTTGACAGTTAAAAGTGAACAGTGAATAGAGGAAACAAGCTCATTATCGCTGACTTTTGGCGGTTTTGATAATGGCGATCAAGATCCGTAACAGTTCCTGACAGTCAGCGCGCATGGACAGACCCGCGTCCGGGCCAAAGTAGCCTGCTTCCGACAACAGATCTATCCAGTAGTCCGTTTCATTGGCAGCTTTTCACCACCCTCAACGCAAAAGCGCGGGATTTCCCCCGCGCCACATGCCGGTCCGTCATCCATGACCCCCGTTTTTCGCTGTTAACTGTTCCCTGTTAACTATTCACTTTGTTACCGCTCATAGACCGGCAACCGCGCGCAGATCTCACCGACCTTCCCACGCACTTCGTCGATCACCGCTTCGTCGCCCATGTTGTCGAGGATGTCGCAGATCCAGCCGGCGAGGTCGGCGGCGTCCTGCTCGTTGAAGCCGCGGCGGGTGATGGCGGGGGAGCCGATGCGCAGGCCGGAGGTGACGAACGGGGAACGCGGATCGTTGGGGACGGCATTCTTGTTGACGGTGATGTGGGCGCGGCCGAGGGCGGCGTCGGCGTCCTTACCGGTGATGTCCTGCTTGATCAGGCTGAGCAGGAACAGGTGGTTTTCGGTACCGTTGGAGACCACATCGAAACCGCGCTCGATGAACACCCGGGCCATGGCCTGGGCGTTCTTGACCACGTTCTGCTGATAGCTCTTGAAGGACTCGTCCATGGCTTCCTTGAAGCAGATCGCCTTGGCGGCGATGACATGCTCCAGAGGGCCGCCCTGGCCGCCGGGGAAGACGGCGGAATTGATCTTCTTCTGCAGGTCTTCGTTGGCCTTGCCCATGATCAGGCCGCCACGGGGGCCACCCAGGGTTTTGTGGGTGGTGGTGGTGGTGATGTCGGCGATGCCCACCGGGCTCGGGTAGACGCCAGCGGCGATCAGACCGGCCACGTGGGCCATGTCCACCATCAACACCGCGCCCACCTCGTCGGCGATGGCGCGGAAACGCTGCCAGTCCACCACCTGGGAATACGCGGAGAAGCCGGCGACGATCATTTTCGGCTTGTGCTCGCGGGCCAGTTCCGCCACCTGATCATAGTCGATCAGGCCGGTTTCGTTGTCCAGACCATACTGAATGGCGTTGTACATCTTGCCGGAGAAGTTGGGCTTGGCGCCGTGGGTCAGGTGGCCACCGGCGTCCAGGCTCATGCCCAGCACGGTGTCACCGGGTTGCAGCACCGCCATGTAGACGGCGGCGTTGGCCTGGGAGCCGGAGTGCGGCTGCACGTTGGCCCAGTCCGCGCCGAACAGCTGGCAGGCACGGTCGATGGCCAGTTGCTCCACCACGTCCACGTTCTCGCAGCCACCGTAGTAGCGCTTGCCCGGGTAGCCCTCGGCGTACTTGTTGGTGAGCACGGAGCCCTGGGCTTCCATCACCCGCGGAGAAGCGTAGTTCTCGGAGGCGATCAACTCGATGTGCTGCTCCTGGCGCAGACGCTCGGCGTCGATGGCGGCCTGGATTTCCGGGTCGAACTCGGCGATGGACATGGACTTGGGGAACATGGGCTACCCTCTAAGGTACGGTCTGGTTGGGGATTCAGGGGCGCGTATTCTAACCAAAACCCCGCCCTTTGGCACTTGAATGGCGCTCATGACGACTTGAACCGGGCAAATCCCGCCGGCGCGGGGCCATTTGGCCTCAGGAGGGCGTCTGCTCCCGGCCGGAGGCGCGCTCACTGAGCCGAAAAGCACCGATCACCGCGCTCAGGGACTCGGCCTGGTCGCGCATCTCGCCAGCGGCGGCGTTGGTTTCCTCGACCATGGAGGCGTTGTGCTGGGTCATGGTGTCCAGTTCCGTCACCGCGGTGTTGACCTGGCCAATACCGAGACTCTGCTCCTGGGCGCCAGTGCTGATCTCGGCGATCACCGCGTTGACCTTCTCGATGGCGGCGAGGATCTCCTCCATGGTGCGGCCAGTGTCCTCCACCTGGGTGGCGCCGGAGCGAGTCCAGTTCACCGAGGTACCGATCAGCTCGCGGATCTCCTTGGCCGCTTCCCCGGAACGGCTGGCCAGGGTACGCACTTCCTGGGCCACCACCGCGAAGCCTTTGCCGTGCTCACCAGCCCGGGCCGCCTCCACCGACGCGTTCAACGCCAGGATGTTGGTCTGGAAGGCAATGCCATCGATCAGGGTGACGATATCGGCAATGCGGGTGGAAGAGTCGTTGATGCGCGCCATGGTCTGCTCCACTTCCTGCATGGCCGCTTGCCCCCGCCGCGCCACATCCACGGTGCCACGAACCAGTTGGGTCGCCTTGCCGCTGGCGTCCGAGGTGTTGTGCACGGTGTGGGTGATTTGCTCCATGGAGGCGGAGGTTTCCTGCAGGTTGGCCGCCGTTTGCTCGGTACGGGCGGACAGTTCCTGGCTGCCACGGGCGATCTCCTCGGCGGCGGTCTTCACGCTCAAGGCGCTGTCGCGCACTTTTGACAGGGTGCCATCGATACGCCCGATGAAGGCGTTGAATTGATCCGCCAGTTCGCCGATCTCATCCCGACGACGACTGTGGATGCGGGCAGTCAGGTCGCCGTCCCCTTCGCTGATCTCACGGATACGCCGGGTGATCTGGCGGATCGCCCGGGACATCAGGTGCGGGCCGATCAAGGCGATGGCGATCGCCAGCACGCCGATGATCACGGCGAAGACACTGATGGCCAGTTGCTGGAGCCGAACCGTCTCCAAGGTCTCTTCCTGCAACGCCCGAATGCGCGCGGCGACATTGTCACCGGCGTGATCATAGAAGGCGCGCAGGGCGTCGAAGCTGGCCAGGGATGGCCCGTCCAGCTGCTCCATGGCCTCCCCCACCAACTCGTCATTATAAAGCTGGAACACCTTGGCCGATTCACGCCGCCAGGTTTCGTAGAGTTGCCGGTATTCATCGGCCTTGCCGCCGGTATCCATGTAGCCGTCCATGAGCTCCGCCATGCGCGTGATACGCTCCTGGGCCTGGACCGCGTTCTCCTCATAGAAAGCCTGATTGGCCCGCGCTTCCGGCGTACCGGGAATGCCGCGCAGAAAGGCCATTTCCGCCAGCCGGGCCTGATACAGGTCGCGGTCGGCGTTGACCACTTCGGTGATGGCCGGCGTGAACCGGTCGCCGAACTCCAGCATCCGCTGTTTCACCGAGTTCACCAGCAACACGTTCACTCCCACCACGATCCACAACGCCAATGCCACCCCGATGAAGGCGACCCCATACTTCACATTGATCCGGTTGAGTTTTGCCAGCACGGCCTGCTCCTGAAAGGTCCAACACACCCGCTTCGGAAAGTGGAATCGGGTTTCGTGGCCGTGTTATCGGCGGAACCAGCCGCTTCTTGAGGATCCCGGCCCGCACCGGGCTTTCATCCTCCCGCGCCTTCGGTTAGTTTAGGCGCCACACCCCGGCCCCCGCCTAGCGGGGCCTTAACGCACTGTCAGGCAAGCCATTTTCTATGTCTCAATACATCTTCACCCTGGACCGGGTGGGCAAGGTGGTCCCCCCGAAGAAGCAGATCCTGAAGGACATCTCCCTGTCATTCTTCCCCGGTGCCAAGATCGGCGTGCTCGGTCTCAACGGCTCGGGGAAATCCACCCTGCTGAAAATCATGGCCGGGGTGGACAAGGACTACATCGGCGAAGCCCGCCCGATGGCCGGCATCAATATCGGCTATCTGCCCCAGGAACCGGAGCTGGATCCGGAAAAGAACGTGCGCGAGATCGTTGAGGAAGCGCTGTCCGAAATCCGCAATGCCCAGACCCGGCTGGAAGAGGTCTACGCCGCCTACGCCGACGAAAATGCCGACTTCGACAAGCTGGCCGAGGAGCAGGCGCGGCTGGAAGCGATCATCGAAACCGCCGACGCCCACAATCTGGAGCGCAAACTGGATATCGCCGCCGACGCCTTGCGCTTGCCGCCCTGGGAAGCCTCGGTGAAGAACCTGTCCGGGGGCGAGAAGCGCCGGGTGGCCCTGTGCCGGCTGCTGATGAGCGCTCCGGACATGCTGTTGCTGGACGAGCCCACCAACCACCTGGACGCCGAGTCCGTGGCCTGGCTGGAACGCTTCCTGCACGAGTTCCCCGGCACCGTGGTGGCGGTGACCCACGACCGCTACTTCCTGGACAACTCCTGCGAATGGATCCTGGAGCTGGACCGCGGCGAAGGCATCCCCTGGAAAGGCAACTATTCCTCCTGGCTGGAGCAGAAGGAACAGCGCCTGGAGCAGGAAGCCAAGAGCGAATCCGCGCACCGCAAGACGGTGGAGAAAGAACTGGAATGGGTACGGCAGAATCCGAAGGGCCGTCGTGCCAAGAACAAGGCCCGGGTGTCCGCCTTCGAGGAACTGGCCAGCCAGGAATTCCAGAAGCGCAACGAAACCCAGGAGCTGTATATCCCGCCGGGCGAACGCCTTGGCGAGAAAGTGTTCGAAGTGAAGGACGTCAGCAAGCACTTCGATGACAAGATGCTCTACGAGAATCTGAATTTCTCGGTGCCCCGCGGCGCCATCGTCGGCATCATCGGCCCCAACGGCGCCGGTAAAACCACCCTGTTCCGTATGTTCGCCGGACAGGAGACACCGGACAGCGGCGAGATCGAGATCGGCGACACCGTGGACCTGGCCTATGTGGATCAGAGCCGCGAGGACCTGGACGGCAACAAGAGCGTGTGGGAGGAAGTCTCCGACGGTTTGGATATCCTCAAGATCGGCAACTACGAAGTCCCGAGCCGCGCCTATCTCGGCCGCTTCAACTTCAAGGGCGCCGACCAGCAGAAACGGGTCAAGGACCTGTCCGGCGGGGAACGCAACCGGCTGCATCTGGCCAAGTTGCTCAAGCAGGGCGCCAACGTGCTGCTGTTGGACGAACCCACCAACGACCTGGACGTGGAAACCCTGAGAGCCCTTGAAGAAGCACTGCTGGCGTTCCCCGGCTGCGCCATCGTGATCTCCCACGATCGCTGGTTCCTGGACCGGGTGGCGACCCACATCCTCTCGTTCGAAGGCGACGCCAACGTGGAGTGGTTCGAGGGATCCTACACCGAATACGAGGAGTTCAAGCGCAAGCAGCTGGGCGATGATGCCCTGCAGCCCAAACGCATGAAGTACAAGCGTATCGAGGTGTAACTCTCCCACCAGGCGGAAACCGCGGCCGATGAGCGAATCGCAACTGGAAAGTCCGGATTTTGTCGAGCGCTTGCGCCGCGGTGACCGCGCTGCTTTTGCCCTGTTGGTAAAGCACTACCATCCCCGGCTTCTCAGTACCGCCCGCAGCCTGCTGCAACCGGCGGACGCAGAGGAGGCGGTGCAGGACGGCTGGATCGCCGCCCACGGCGCCCTGGCCCGTTTCGAGGGCCGCAGCACCCTGCTGACCTGGCTCACCCGCATCGTCATTAATCAGGCCCGCATGCAACTGCGCCGCCACGGCCGCGAGATCCAGTTTGACCCCACCGAGGACACCGGCGACGCCCTGGCCCACCGCTTTCGCGGCGACGGTCACTGGCGGACGCCGCCACTCACCTGGGAACTGCACGGGCCGGACGCGTTATTGACCCGGGACGAATTGAAGCGCTGCATGGACAAGCATCTTGGAGCCATGCCGGAGAACCAGCGCCTGGTACTGGAGCTGCGCGATATTCAGGGCCTGGATTTCGATGCTATCTGTAACATTCTCGAGATCAGCCCATCCAATGTCCGGGTACTGCTGCATCGCGCCCGCACGCGGCTGTTCCAACTGGTGGATCACTTTCAGGAGACCGGCGAATGTTGAAGTGCAAAGAAGTGGTACAGCGCGCCGACGCCCTGGTCGATGGTACTCCGTTGAGCCTTGGAGAACGCCTGGCCCTGCGCACCCATCTCATGATCTGTCGCCACTGCCGCCGCTACGTGCGGCAGTTGGACGCGCTTACCGAGCATCTACGCCATCAAGCCCCGGATGCCCCTCTTGGTGATGACCAGGTGGACGCCATCCTGGCGCGATTGCCGCGCCGCCCTTCCTGAGCGGCGCTGTTTGTAACATTCACACCACCACGGCATCTCTATTCCGACTTCCATAAAACAGGATGCCGGCATGTCATTCCCCTCTGTTCTTGGCCTTCGCGTCCAGGCGCTGCTGGAGCGCGCCCGTACTCTGGACTTCCTGGCGCCCCTGGCGCTGAGGTTATACCTGGCACCGGTGTTTTTCAGCGCCGGTCTCAACAAACTGAACGCCTTCGACGCCACCGTCGCCTGGTTCGGTAACCCGGATTGGGGCCTGGGCCTGCCCTTTCCCTGGCTGCTGGCATTCCTGGCCACCGCCGCCGAGTTGATCGGTGGCGTTATGCTGCTTCTTGGCCTGGCCACCCGCCTGATCAGCCTCCCCTTGATGGCCACCATGCTGGTCGCCATCTTCGCCGTGCATTGGCCCAACGGCTGGTTCGCCATCGCGCCGTCCAACGCGGAAACCAGCATGGCACGCCCGCTGGCGGCGCTGGGCATTCCCGCCGCCGAGGCAAGCCTTGAGAACAGCGCCGGCGTCGGCGAACGATTGACGCAGGCCCGTGCTCTGTTACGGGAACATGGCCATTATGATTGGCTAACGGAGAAAGGCACTTTCGTGGTACTCAATAACGGCATCGAGTTCGCCGCCACTTATCTGGTCCTGCTGATGATCTTGTTTTTCCATGGCGCGGGCCGATTTCTGAGTCTGGATTACTGGGCATCCCGCCTCATCAGTGGCCTCAGTTCCGCTGTCCCAGCCAGAGAGCCGTTAGAGCGGCCCGGCTCCTGACATTGAACTTACGATAGATACTGCCGACATGTTTATGAGTGGTGTCGGCTTTCTGATCCAGCTTTTCCGCGATCTGTTTTTCCGCCAGGCCGGTCAACAGATGATGCATCACCTTTTTTTCGGTGGGCGTGAGTGGCTGACGGGCGATCAGCAGACCGTGCCCCAGCAGTACTTTTTTGTGGAACCAGCCCAGGCTGCGCAACGCCTCCACGGCGATATCCAGTTCCGCCTTGCCAAATGGCTGTTCGCTGCCGACCCGGTTGAAGCAGAAATAGACTTCGGTGTCGGCATTGACCGGTGCCGCCACGAAGAGGGTATCGGTGATGTTGCGGCGTTGATAATAATGCCGGTAGTGCGGTCCGTTGAAGAAGGCCGCCGAAACGTGGTCCCGCATCAACGTGGCGCGAAAACGCCCGGCCTTGCGCACATGATTGCGCGTACTTTCATCCACCGGGTATTCCCCCGCCTCGAACTTTTCCATGTTGTTCTTCACCACCGACTTGTCGTCGGGCATTTCCTTGTAGAAAAACATGGGGCCGGGCCGCCAGCCCAGCATGGGGTCCTTGTTGGCATCCAGATGACCGAGCAGGAAACAGCTGAGCCAATAGCCATGATCGGCATCAATCAGCTCGCTGATGGATTCCAGCAGGTAACGCAGCCCATCCGTCCCCAGCAACGGCTCGGGAAAATCGGCCAGTCGGTCCCAAATACGATGAATGTGCTCGCGAACAGTATTGGACATGAAGCGGATTATTATTGATCCCCAAGGTCGGCTTCGTCTCCATTCTACCCGTTTCCCGCCACGACATAGCAAGCCCGGTCGGCTCATCTCCTGTTTCGCATTCGTTTGCGTTATGGTTTCAATAAACTGAAACAAGAGGTGGATCATGGGCGTTCGCTGGTGGTTAGGCCGCCATCTGGTGCGTTATCTGGGCCGCGACCGGCCGCATCTGTCGCTGGCCCCCGCCACCGGGCTCCAACTTCTCGCGGACACGGTGCAAGTGGGTGACGTCCTGCTGGTGGAAGGTACCAGTCGGTTCAGTTCGGCGGTGAAATATCTGACCCAGTCCACCTGGTCCCACGCCGCGCTGGTGGTCGCCACCGCCCCATCCCCGCGACACTGCCGCCTGATCGAGGCAGACCTCGAACAGGGCGTGCGCGAGGTTCCGCTTGATCACTACCAAGGCTTTCACACCCGGATCTGCCGCAGCGTCGGGCTCACCACTGAAGACCTGTCGCGGGCGGTCAACTACGCCCGCGAGCGGGTGGGGTACCGCTACGACCTGCGCAATATCGTCGATCTGGCCCGCTACCTGATTCAGACACCGCCTGCTCCCAGCCGCTGGCGCCGCCGCATGCTGGCATTGGGCAGTGGCGACCCCACCCGCGCCATCTGCTCGACGCTGATCGCCCAGGCGTTCCAGTCGGTTCGCTACCCGATCCTGCCCGACGTCGAATGGGAAAATCAGTGCGATCCGGCCCAACAAAGCTATTGCAGGGAGATCCTGCATATTCGCCACTACAGTCTGTTCGCGCCGAGAGATTTTGATATTTCACCGTATTTTCAGGTGATCAAGCCGTCCCTGCGGGGTTTCGATCCCTATCGGGTCAATTGGTCACCGGAAAGCGCGGCGACGGCATCGGATCACTGAGCCGCTTGCTGACGCCGCCGGGCCCGCTAGAAGTCCAGGCTGTATCCCACCGTCACGACACGGCCACGCCCTTTGAAATACTGGCTGTTGGTGGTGGTCCCGGATTGCGAGAAGTAGGTGAAATAGTCCTCGTTGAACAGGTTTTCCAGTCCCGCGCTCAACTGCCCTTTCGGTAATTGATAGATCAGGCCCAGATCCACCAGGTTGTAGCCCTCGAAGCGTTTCTCCGGCTCATCGAAATGGCGGCTGAAATAATGGGTTCCCTGAATCTGGGAGCGCAGCTTCCCGGTCCAATTGGCCTGCCACCGCAGCGTCAGCCGATCCGGCGCCACATTGCGTCCATCCAGTTTGGTATCCACACGACCGTCCTCGTTGCTGTCATAACGGCCGCGAACTTTGGCGTAGGTGGCGCTGAGGCGGTGATTCTCCAGAACCTGCCAGCCAACACTGGCTTCCATGCCATCGATCTCTGTCTTCTCCCGGCGCACCTTGGTGAAGCCATCGGCACCTTGTTCGAGACGCTGCCCCAGATCAGAATCAGATTGGTAATAGCTGACCTCAAAGTCCACCGGATGCTGGTGAAACCGCAGCCCGATCTCCCTGTTTTCGGTAATGATGGGACGAAGATCGAGGAATTTCTCGATGTCGGTGTTGGGATCGTCGATCTCGCGCAACACCCGGCCCACGTCCGGCAGCCCGAAGCCTTCCGCGTAGCTGGCGAACAGCTGCCAGCCGTCCGTGATCTGATAGGTCAGGCCGGCGTTATAGAGCGTTTCATCATAGCTGGGGGTGCCGCCGGTAATGCGAGCGCCGCCATAGGACGCCAGCGTGGTGAAGTCATCAACATCCAGCTCGGCGTACTCGTAGCGAACACCGGCCTGGGCGGTGAGCCGGTCATTGACTCGCCAGAGTCCCTGCAGGAAAGGCGCGATATTGCGGAATTGTGTCTCCGGCACCCACTCCCGATGAGTCAGCACCATGATCTGGCTGGTCTCGTCCTGAATCACATCGAAACCGGCAGTGAGTTTGACCCGGCCTTCGAAAAGACCATCCCGGTTCAACGTGAACTTGCCACCAATCTTGTCAGCCTCGTTTTGCGATTGATCGTACAGATTGTTACCGGGATCAATAGACGGATCCTGAAATACGGAGAAAACACCTCCGCCGTACCGGGCCCGGAACCGTTGGGTATAAACCTGGGCCTGCACGTCGTTGCCAAGGAAGTCACGGTGGTGATAGTTGAGACTGGTGGTCAGCACTTCGTTGCGGGGCGGTTTGCCGCCGGGGTCCCCCTTGACCGAGGTGGTGGGCCTGCCGATGGAGCGATCTCCATCCACGGTTATGTAGTCGTGGTTGCTTTCGAGAAAAAAGCGGTTGGCGGTGAATTGCAGATTCTGATTTTCATCGAACCAGTAGCCGATCTTCACCATCACGTCATGGCCCTGGGAATCCATGATATCGCCCTGGCTGCGGTCGATACCCACCGGGTCGCCCTTGGCGTCATGGAATAGACCCCGGGAGTGATAAGTGACGCCGGCGAGGTAGTCCCAGTTACCGGCGATGCCTTCCACCCGGTAGCTGCCCATGTAGCTGACACTGTCGGAATCGGCGTCGGTGGGGGCGCTGATACTGGTGGCGACATGCTGGCTGACATCGTCGCCTCGCGGGCGCCGGGTGACGAAATTGATGATGCCACCGGTGGCGCCCAGACCGTGCTCGGCGCTGGCGCCATGAATGACCTCAATGCGGTCCACCAGGGACAAATCAATGGTATAGCTTCCCCGGCTGCTGTCCCTCAGCGGGTTTGACTGCGGTACACCGTCGATCAGAAACAGCGGTTTGCGGCCACGGAAGGTCTCGCCGTAGTTGGTCAATTTTTGCCGGCTCGGCGCATAGGAGGGAATCAGGCTGCTCAGCACCAGGGACTGGTCACTGGTCATGGCCATCTGTTCCTCGATCTGCTCCCGGGTGATGACGGTGACTTTCTGCGGCGTTTTCCCCAATTGCGCCTGCGACCGGCTGGCGGTGACGGTCACTGGTTCCAGAACCGCCGGAGCCGCCGCGGCGGTCAGCACCACCGAGCGCTCATCCACCCGCCGCCAGCCAAGGCCGGTTCCGGCCAGCAACTGCGCCAGGGCCTGTTGCCGGGTGTAGGTGCCCCGTACGCCTTGGGTGTGACGGCCCGCCGTTGCCGAAGCGCTGGCGGAGACGATCCAACCGGATTGCGCGGCGAAACGGGCGAGCGCTTCCGCCAGAGGGCCGGCGGCAATGTCATAGTTTCGCTTACTGGTTTCCGACGTGGCGATTGGTGCCGCCTGGGCCCATACCGGGCGTTCCACCAGGCAGGGCAGTAAAAGGACGGAAAGTGCCAACACCAAGCTCTGGCGGCGAAGCCTGAAAAGCATGTCGTTCTCCTGTTTTTCGTTTTGTGCGTGGGCCTTTGTGATCTAAGCCCCGCGGAAAACGAAAACCGGAAAAAAAAGTTCGTCGCGGCTTAGCGGGAAACGATCTTACCTTCCATCAGGGACAGCGGAGCCGTGTTACGCCTTTGCGGGAACGTCGTGAAGCAGGTTCCGCAAAGGCGCAACACGGCTCCGCTTCGAGGTAACCGAGAAAGACGGATGTCCTTTCCACTCCATACCGGGATGAAGAGCATCCTTCCCTCTCTCCAGAAAGGTCCGTCGTCGTTGGCGTCCCAAACGCAGCGGTTCACTCAAAGCGGGTCTTTACGGAGGTCCACATTCCCGGTAATCCGCGATGAACCAAAAGAAAGACCGAGTTGCCCTTGAGACATAAACCCGGAGGCCACTACAGTGCTACTGTGGAGGGAATATCAGCGTGATGCGGATTCGACTTTGACCCACCAGGGTGTCAGGCGTGTCACTTTCACCGGCAAGGTCGCTTCCAGCACCTGGAGAATGCGATCCGTGTCGTCCAGCGGAAAGCCGCCGCTGAGTTTCAGATCCGCCACGCTCTGGTCATAGCGGAGCACGCCGTGCCGATAGCGGGCCAGTTCATCAAGGAAATCCCCCAGCCGACGACCATTGGCCACCAGCAGGTTGTCACGCCAGGCGCTCTCTTCCGTCGGCAGCCGCGGGTTCTCCCAACGCCCCTCGCCATCGACGATAACGCCCTGCCCGGCCTCGACCAGTCGCTCGCCGACGTCGCCAACGACGGAGCTCACCGCCACCCGGCCACGATCAACGCGCACCCGCAGTCGTCCATCGGTGAGGCGCACTCCGAAGGCGGTGCCCAGCGGCGCCGCCGAACCCAAAGCGGTGGCGACACGCATGGGGCGGGCATCCCGGGCGGTCTCCAGATACAGTTCGCCAGCCCACAGACGCAGTAGCCGGTGGTCAGCATTGAAGTCGAGAGACACCGCGCTGCGCGTGTTCAACCACAAACGGCTGCCGTCTGGCAGTGTCACTTCGTGAATTTCCCCCACCGCGGTGCGCAGATCCGCCCGCCCCAGCCCCGCGGGCCGTTGCCGCCAGCCCCACCATCCCAGCGGTGCCAGGAACAGCGCCCCGCCCAGCCCGCGCAACAGGCGCCGGCGACGGCGCCCGGCATCGCTCAGAATGTCACCCACGGACTTTACCGGCATGGCATGAAAGGCGCGGTCGATTCGCTCCACCTTGTCCCAGGCTCGTTGGTTATCGGCGCTGGCAGCGAGCCACCGGTGCCAGCGTTCCCGGTCCTCGTCACTGACATCGCCATCACCGAGAAGGGCGAACCAGCGGGCGGCGTGCTCCAACGCCTCCTCTGAGACTTCGGCGTTGCTCACGGCAGCAGCCCCGGATCCGCCTTCAAGCAGTGAAACATGGCCTGCTCGATGTAATTGCGCACCGTCCTTTCCGACACCACCAACCGCGCGGCGATATCGACATAGCGCATGCCATCCAGGCGGGACATCAGGAAAGCCCGCCGCACCCTGGAAGGCAAGGCATCCAGCAATACGTCAATGCGATAAAGGGTCTCGACCACCAGGTAGCAGGCTTCCGGCGATATCGCGACAGGCTCGGGCTGTTGCTGGAGCGTCTCCAGGTAGGCCTGCTCAATGGCTTTGCGGCGCCAGTAATTGGCCAGCAGTGCATTGGCGATACGGCCAAGAAAGGCCTTCGGTTCGCGGATAGCGGCAATGTCGTCTTCACGGCGCAGCAACCGCGCGAAGGTATCCTGGGCCAGGTCGGCGGCCAGCTCGGAGCAGCCCGAGCGCCGGTACAGCACCGCTCGCAGCCAGTTATGATGATGCCGGTAAAGCGTCTCCAGTGACGGGTCGGACATAGGCAACCGGGCTGCCGCATGGGCAGAATGGGAAATTGGACGACGAATGGAAATGATAACCATCATCAATTATCGATAACAAGAGCTCCGATGTGTTTTTCTGTATACCGTGGCGGACTCAGTGCTCCGTAACAATCGCCGTCGCCGGGCATCCAATTCATGGAACCGATAAAGGAAGACAGCAATGAGAGACGAGGTTCAGGATTATTACGGCAAACACCTCTCCGGCAGCGACGATCTGCAAACCAACGCCTGCTGTGATCAGACGCCGCCGGAACATCTGAAACCGCTGCTGACACGGCTCCATGACGAAGTGATCAGTCGCTACTATGGTTGTGGCCTGGTGGCACCGGCCGCGCTGGAGGGGGCCCGGGTGCTCGATCTGGGCTGCGGTTCCGGCCGTGACGCGTATCTGCTTTCCGCCCTGGTCGGCGAGCGGGGTTCGGTGGTGGGCGTGGACATGACCGAGGAACAATTGGCGGTAGCCCGCCGCCATCAGGATTTTCACCGTGACCAGTTCGGTCATGGCCGCAGTAACGTTATGTTTCTTAAGGGCTTTATCGAGGAACTGGATCAACTGGATCTGGAACCCGGCGGGTTCGACGTGGTGGTTTCCAACTGCGTGATCAATCTCAGCACCGACAAGGCCAAGGTGCTGACCGACCTGAAACGACTGCTGAAACCCGGCGGCGAGTTCTATTTCTCCGATGTGTACGCGGACCGGCGAGTGCCGGCGGCACTCACCCGGGACCCGGTACTCTACGGCGAATGTCTGTCGGGCGCACTGTACTGGAATGATTTCCTCAATCTGAGCAAGGACTGTGGTTTCGCCGATCCCAGATTGGTGGAATCGCGCCGCCTGACCATCGACAACCCGGCCATCGAAGCCAAACTGGGCGACATTCGCTTTTACTCGGCCACCTACCGGCTGTTCAATCTCGACGGCCTGGAACCGGCTTGCGAAGACTATGGCCAGGCGGTGGTCTACAAGGGCACGGTGGCGGAACAACCGCATGGCTTCCTGCTGGATGGCCATCACTATCTGCCCACCGGCAAGGTTTTCCCGGTATGCGGCAACAGTTGGCGCATGTTGGCGGAAAGCCGCTTCCGTTCCCATTTCGACTACATTGGCGATTTCAGCACTCATTACGGCATATTTCAGGATTGCGGCCTGAATCCGCCCTTCAACGACACAACCCCATCTTCCGGCGGCGGCTGTTGCTGAGGATCCCGACGAGGTGACGATGAACCTGAAAAAAGGACTCCTGCTGTTTCTGATCACGGCGCTGGTGGCGGCTTATTTTCTGCTGGATCTGGGCCAATATCTGAGCTTGGATTATGTGAAAGCCCAGCAGGCCGCCTTCCAACAATTGCTGCAGGATCATCCGGTAACGGTGCTTGGCGGGTTCTTTGTCTTGTATGTACTGGTCACGGCTCTCAGCTTACCGGGTGCCGCCATCCTGACGCTGGCGGCGGGGGCCTTGTTCGGGTTCTGGCGGGCGCTGATCCTGGTTTCCTTCGCTTCCAGCCTGGGGGCCACCCTGGCGTTCCTGGCTTCCCGTTTTCTGTTCCGCGATTCCGTGCAGGCCCGCTTCGGCGAGCGGCTGAAGAAGATCAACGCGGGCATGGAAAAGGACGGCCCCTTTTACCTGTTCACGCTGCGTCTGATCCCGATCTTTCCGTTCTTCATCATTAACCTTCTGATGGGTTTGACAGGGATTCGCGCCGCCACTTTCTACTGGGTCAGCCAGTTGGGCATGCTGGCGGGCACCGCCGTGTATGTGAATGCTGGCACTCAGCTCGGCCAGCTGCAAAGCCTGTCTGGCCTGTTATCTCCGGGCCTGATCGGCGCCTTCGTTCTGCTTGGTCTGTTCCCCTGGCTGGCACGTGGACTGATCCAGCGCTGGCAGGCACGGCGGGTTTACCGGGACTACCGCAAACCCCGTCACTTCGACCGCAACCTGATCGTGATCGGTGGCGGCTCCGCCGGTCTGGTCAGTGCGTATATTGGCGCCACGGTGAAGGCCAAAGTCACCCTGGTGGAGAAACACCAGATGGGTGGCGACTGCCTCAACACGGGCTGCGTACCCTCAAAAGCGCTGCTGAAGAGCGCCCGGATCGCACATCTGGCCCGGCAGGCCGACCACTATGGCTTCGACCAGATTCAACCCCGCTTTGAGTTCGCCAGCATCATGGCGCGCATCCGGCGGGTGATTGGCGACATCGCACCGCACGACTCGGTGGAGCGGTACACCGGACTGGGGGTGGAGTGTCTGCGGGGAGAAGCCCGTCTGTTGACCCCGTGGGAAGTGGAGATACAGGGCGCGCAAGGCCGCCAGCGCCTCACCGCCCGCTCTATCATCATTGCCACCGGCGCCTCGCCCTTCATCCCACCCATCGCGGGCCTGGATCAAGTGGACGTGGTCACCTCGGACACACTTTGGCAACGTGACCACTTGCCCGAACGCCTGCTGGTCCTGGGCGGCGGCCCGATCGGCTGTGAACTGGCGCAGGCCTTCGCCCGGCTCGGCAGCCGCGTGACTCAGGTGGAGATGCTCCCGCGCCTGATGCCAAAGGAAGATGAAGACGCCGCCACCCTGGTGAAAGCCGCTCTGGAAGACAGCGGCGTCAAGGTGCTGACCGGCCACAAGGCGCTGCGCTTTGAAGTGGAAGACGGCCAGTCCATTTTGTATGCGGAACACGACGGGGAGGAAATCGCCCTGCCCTTCGACACCGTGCTGGTGGCCGTGGGGCGCCGGGCTCACACCGAGGGCCTGGGCCTGCCGGATCTGGGCATCCCCACCGGGGCCAACGGCACCGTCGCCGTGAATGAGTACCTGCAGGCCCGCTTCCCCAACATTTATGCCTGCGGAGACGTGGCCGGCCCTTATCAATTCACCCATACCGCCGCTCACCAGGCCTGGTACGCGGCGGTGAACGCGCTGTTCGGCGGCGTGAAGCGTTTCAAGGTGGATTACCGGGTGATCCCCTGGGCCACCTTCACCAGCCCGGAAGTGGCACGGGTGGGACTGAGCGAAGAGGAAGCCCGGCAACAGGGTATTGAATACGAAGTCACCCGCTACGGAATTGATGACCTGGACCGGGCCATCGCCGACGGCGTCGCCCAAGGTTTCGTCAAGGTACTCACGCCCCCGGGCAAGGATCATATTCTCGGCGTCACCATCGTCGGCGAGTCCGCTTCCGATCTGATCAGCGAATATGTACTGGCGATGAAGCACGGCCTTGGGTTGAACAAAATTCTTGGCACTATCCACATCTATCCGACCCTGTCGGAAGCCAACAAGTACGCCGCCGGAGAGTGGAAGAAAAACCACAAACCGGAGCGTCTTCTGCGTTGGGTGGAACGCTTTCATGACTGGCGGCGTTGACGGAGGTATTGATGCGACCGTTACTCACCATCGCCCTGGTTCTGTTCACTCATACCGCCATCGCCTTCGACCATGGCGACTGGGACACGCTGCTGAAAAAGCACGTGCACTGGGTACGTGGCGGCGTCGCCTCACAGGTGGATTATCAGGGCATGGCCGCCGACCGGCCCCGCCTGGATCGCTATCTGGATGATCTGAGCACAGTGTCCGAGCGCCAATTCCAGGACTTCGACCGCAATCAACAGCTGGCCTTTCTGATCAACGCCTACAATGCCTTTACCCTGCGACTGATCCTGGACCAGACGCCCCACCCCGATTCCATCCGCGATATCGGCGGCCTGTTTTCCGGGCCCTGGGATCAGCGCTTCTTCACCCTGCTGGGAGAGCGTCGCACCCTGGATGAGGTGGAGCACGGCCTGATTCGCGACAATCCGGACCTCATGGATCCGCGCATTCATTTTGCCGTGAACTGCGCTTCGATAGGCTGTCCGGCACTGCGACCGGAGGCCTACACCAGCGAGCGGCTCGACTGGCAACTGGAGGACAGCACTCACCGCTTCCTCTCCGATCGCAGCCGCAATCAGTTCGATCAAGAAAGCCGACGCCTCTCGGTGTCCTCGATCTTCAAATGGTACCGCGACGACTTCGCCAATGCCGCCGGCGACCTGGGAGCCTGGCTTGCCGATTACTCCGGCCCTCTCGGGCTGACCACCAGGGATGCTGATCTGCTGCGTGACAATCGGCTGGCTATTCGGTTTCTACCGTACGACTGGTCACTAAACGGGCTTCCAACCGATCAGTAACCCGCCGCAGGCTGGACGGGCGTCAATCAAGCGGGGCACTCCCCCCCTGCTTTGCTCTTGGAGCTTCATAGAGCGGCTTTAACCATTTCGCAATAGACAACGATTCTCATTTCTCTTAGTGTCGCCTCACCCTTACAAATCATACATAACGATTACCAACAAAATGGAGAACGCCCATGCGCCCTCCGCGCCTCGGCTTGCCTGCTGCCTTACTGTCACTGACCATGACCACCGTGGCCATGGCACAAAACGATCCTCACAAACTGGACGCCGTCACGGTCACCGCCAGCCGCTCCCAGGAAAAGGTCGGGGAAACACCTCAGAAAGTGACCATTATTACCCGTCAGCAACTTGATGAGCAGCTCGCCATCACCGGTGATCAAGCTCAGGTCCTCAGCAATCTGATCCCATCCTTCAGTCCCAGCCGGCAAAAGCTCAGCGGCGCTGGCCAGACGCTCCGTGGACGCGCCCCCCTTTATATGGTCGACGGCATTCCTCAGTCCAACCCTCTGAGGCCGGGGTCGCGGGACGGCTATACCCTGGACTTATCTCTGGTGGAGCGCATTGAGGTGATTCATGGCGCCACCGCGGAACATGGACTGGGGGCGACCGGCGGCATCATCAACTTCGTTACCCGTCGTCCGCAGGGCACTCAAACCCGGCAGCATGCCGGCGCCATGCTCACCTCCCCCGATGATTTCGATTCAGACGGGCTGGGTTACAAACTCAATTATCGTCTCGAAGGCCTTCACGACAACTGGGATTTCCTGGCGGGTGTCACCTATCAATCCAGGGGAATGTTCTACGACGCCGACGGCAAAACCATCGGTGTGGACAATGCCCAGGGCGATATCATGGATTCGCAAAGCCATGACGTGATGGTGAAGGTCGGTTACTGGATCGATGATAACCAGAATGTGGAACTGAGCATTAATCGCTTTTTCCTGGAAAGCAATCACGATTACCAGGAGGTCCCGGGGGACCGCGACATTGGCATTCCCACTACCTCCCGAAAGGCGGCAGGCCTCGGAGATCCGGTCAACAATGATGTATGGACCTCCAGCCTGTCGTACAAAAATATGAATTTTCTTGGCAACAACATTCAGGCTCAGCTCTACACCCAACGTTTCCGGGCTCGTTATGGAGCGGATACCACCTACCTGCAAGATCCGAACATTGCGCCAACTGGAACTCTGGTGGAGCAATCACAAAATGAGTCCGACAAAGTGGGTGCCAAATTCACGCTGATTCGGGACGGTTTGCTGGATGACCGGCTCAAGCTCACCACCGGTCTGGATCTGTTGCAAGACGAAACCCGTCAGCGCTTGATTCAGACTGATCGCGACTGGGTTCCGGAGACTCAATTCCGAAACATCGCACCTTTCCTGCAAGCGCAGTACAAGGCCACTGACCGTATTACGATTCATGGCGGCGCCCGTTACGAATACGCCAAACTGAATGTGGATGACTTCACCACCATTTATCAATACAACGCCACCAACCCTCCAGCAAGCAAGCCGGGAGTGGCCGTTGAGGGCGGCAACCCCAGCTTTGACGATACCCTTTATAATGCCGGCGTGACGTTCCAGATCACCGAAGCCGTTCAGCTCTTCGCCAATTATTCCGAAGGCTTCGGCATGCCAGATGTGGGACGGGTTCTGCGAGCCATTTCGGTGCCCGGTCAAAGCGTCGACACTTTCCTCGACCTTCGCCCTATCGTCACCGACAATAAGGAAGCGGGCATAAGGGTGGTTCAAGGGCCAGTGGACTTCGAAGTCAGTTATTTTCGCTCCGATGCTGATCTCGGCTCGCGCCTGTCCGAAAACCCGGCCACTGGCGTGTTTGAGGTGCAGCGACAGAAAACGGAAATTCACGGTGCCGAAGCCAGTCTGGGCTGGGCATTCCGTGAAGGCCATCGCCTCGGCGCCAGCTACGCCCACGTTAGTGGCAAGTATGACAGCGATGACGACAACCACGTCGACACGCGCATGGGAGCACGTGACATTCCCCCCGATCATCTCACTTTGAGCTGGCAGGCACGCTGGACAGACCGCTTCAGTACCTACCTTCAGGGCACCCGTTATTTCAGTCTCGATTTCAATGACCCGGAAAAAAAGTTCGACGGCTACAACCTGTTTGACCTGTCGCTGGCTTATCGTCTGCCCAAAGGGCAACTCAACGCCGGCATCGAGAACTTTCTTGACCAGGACTACTTCACCTACTTCTCGCAAAGTGCCACCACCCGGTCCGACCAATATTTCAAAGGCAGAGGGCGAGTCTTTACCATAGGCTACAATCTGGATTTCTAAGGGCCATAACCTGTTATGCGCAGGCTGATCTTTTCCCTGCATCTGTACGCCGGTCTGGGGTCGGGCCTGTTGCTCGCCCTGATCGGCATCACCGGCAGTCTGCTGGTGTTCTACCCGCAGTTGGACCAATGGCTGACGCCGGCACTGACCACGCCGGCCGGCCAGTCCTCTCTGCCCCTCAACCAGATACTCGCTAATGCCAGCGAGGCAGCGGACGGCGCCGAACCCCGTCGGCTCTATCTGCCCGGCACCAGTGGCGATTACCATATGGTCCGTTTCGATACCCCAATGGACGCGCCAGGACCGCTGCAAGTCAATGTGGATCCCTACACCGGCGAGGTCGCCACCGTGCGCGCCTGGGGTGCGTATCCGATGACCTGGATCTATCGGCTGCACTACACCCTGCTTGGCGGCACCACCGGCAAGTACGTGGTCGGTGTATGCGGCATTCTGCTGGCGCTGTTCGCGATTACAGGGGTGTATCTGCGCTGGCCCAAACGCGGCCGCTGGCGGCGCGCCCTCGCCATTGAACGTGGCAAGGGCCGTTTCCGCTTCTATTTCGACCTGCACGGCGCACTCGGTTTGTACCTGTTTCCAGTGCTGCTGGTGGTGGCGCTGTCCGGGGTGTTCATGGTGTTTCGCGCACCGATCACCGCTGCCGTCGCCGCGCTGGCCACGGTGACGCCGACACCTCAACCGCAATCGACGCCATCAGGCTCCGCTCCGGTGGACCTGGACCAGGCGGTTGCCGCCGCCGCCCCGGTCTTTCCCGGAGCCCGGTTGAGCCGGGTCTACCTGCCACGTTCCGAGCGAGACAGTTACCGGCTGGCCTATGTTCTGCCCGAATCCAACTGGCAGCGCTACGCGCCCAGCTCGGTCTGGGTGGATCAGTACAGCGGCGATGTTCTGGAGGTGTGGGACGAACGCAAACTGGGCGCCGCCGATACCGTGCTGGCCTGGCAGTTTCCACTGCACAACGGCGAGGCCCTGGGGCTGCCCGGGCGCTGGCTCGTGTTGGTATCCGGTGGGTTACCCGCCCTGCTGTTCGTCACCGGCGTTTATTTGTGGTGGCGTAAACGGCGGCTGAAGTGACGCTGAATCATTGGCCGTGCCGTTATATCAATTCGCCCAGTATTCGCTGCCAAGGCAGCTTCCCACAAAGCGTTATGGAACCAACCGCTTAGGGAAGCCAGCTTGCTGGCGAATACGGATGGGCAGAGAGCCTCATTAACCAATCTGCACATGGTCCTCGACGTAGCGCAATTTCGGTGTTTGTGGCCGTGCCAACGAGAACGCCAGAGCCAGTGGCCCAATGCGGCCCATGAACATCAGCAGCATAAGCACACACTGCGACGGCCAGGACAGTTCCCCGGTAATCCCCCGGGACAGCCCCACCGTGGAGAACGCCGAAAACGCCTCGAACAACACGTCCATCACTGGCAGCGCCGGCTCCAGCACCACCATCAGGAATCCGCTCAGCACCACCGCCAGCAAACTCAGCATGACCACGGTCTGGGCCCGAAACACCGACTCCACGGCAATGGCGCGCCGGAACACCGTGGGCCGTTGACGCCCATGCAAGAACGCCCGCGTGGCCAACAGCATCACCATGAAGGTGCTGACCTTGATACCGGAAGCGGTGGAGTTGCTGCCGCCGCCGATGAACATCAGGAACATGATCAGCAATACCGTGGGCGCCATCAGACTGCCCATGTCCACGGTATTGAAACCGGCGGTGCGGGGGGTCACCGCGGTGAACCAGGCGGCCCAGAGCCGGCCGGATTCCGGCAGTTCTCCAAAAGTGCGGGCGTTGTTCCATTCGAAACCGATTACCAGAAACCAGGCACCGAGGCACAGCACCAGGGTACCGGCCAGAGTCAGTTTGCTGTGCAGGGAGAGCGTGCGCCATTGCCGCTTGCGCCACAGATCCAGTAACACGGTGAACCCCAGACCACCGATGATGAACAGCGCGGTGATCACCAGGTTGACCATGGGATTGGCGGCCCACCGTGACAGGCTGTCAGGCAGTAAGGCGAAACCGGCGTTGTTGAACGCGGAGACGCTGTGAAAAATGCTGAACCACAAGCCCCGCGCCACCCCCAGCTCCGGAATCCAGACCACGCTCAGCAATCCCGCGCCAATGGCCTCCATGATCAGCGCCAGCAACGCGGTATGCCTGACCAGCACCAGCATGTCCGCCGGCGACGTCTGGTCGGTGGCCTCGCGCACCAGGCGCTGCCCGCGCAGTCCCAACCGGCCGCCCAGCGCCATCAGCGTCAACGCGGCAAAGGTCATCAGGCCGAGGCCGCCCAATTGCATCAGGCCCAGCACCACCGATTGCCCGAACGGACTGAGATGCGAGCCGGTATCCACCACCACCAGACCGGTGACGGTGACCGCCGAGCAGGCGGTGAACAGAGCCTGGAAAAACGTCAACGGTGGCGTGCCGGAGACCGGCAGCCACAACAGGACGGTGCCGATCGCGATCAGCAACAGGAAACTGCCGGCCAGAATCGCCGGCGGACTGTAACGCCAGGGATGACGCAGGGACAGGACCGACTCGGTGCGGGCGCGCAGGCCGGGAAACCAGGTTCTCATAAACTCTCGGAGAATCGACGCAAGGCCGGTTCTTCACCCAGCAGTACCAGGTGATCGTTACGCTTGAGCCGTTGATGCGGACTCGGTTGCAAATCCACGTTCTGACCATGCTTGATGGCCAGCAGGCGCACACCGATCTCCTCGATCTTGAGGTCCGATAGCGGGCGGTCTTCCAGCACCTCGCCGGGACGGATCTCGATGACGAAGTAGTTATCGCCCAGGCTGATGTAATCGAGCATATTGGGATGCGCCATGGTCTGGGCGGCGCGCAACCCCATTTCGTATTCGGGATGCAGAACACGGTCGGCACCGAGCTTTTCGACGATGCGGTGGTGGACCGGCGTAATCGCCTTGACCCACACTTCCTTCGCCTCCAGGGATTTCACCGCCATGGTGCAAAGGATGCTGGCTTCGATGTTCTCGCCGATGGCCACCAACACGGCATCGAAACTTTCCAGGTCCAGTTCACGCAGGGCGTCCTCGTCGGTGGCGTCAGCGATCACCGTCTGGGTCAGTTTGTCGACCAGGCGATTGGCCTGGGCTTCCCGATTATCGACTCCCAGGACCTGATGCCCCAGACGCATCAGTTCCAGCGCCACCGCCTCGCCAAAGCTGCCCAATCCGAGCACGGCGAATTGCTTTTTCATAACGGCTCCCTTGTCGGACCGGACGCCGGAGCGCCGACGCCGGACGGCTCATTACAATTGTTCCAACGCTTCCGCCAGAGTGCTCACGGCGATCAGTTCCACCCCTTCCGGCAGGTTGCGCGGCTGATTGGATTTGGGGATCACGGCGCGGCGGAACCCATGTTTGACCGCTTCGTACAACCGCTCCTGGCCCTGCGGCACCGGGCGTATCTCGCCGGACAAGCCGATCTCGCCAAAGACCACCAGATCCCGCCCCAAAGGCCGGTCACGGAAGCTGGAAACAATGGACAGCACCAAGGCCAGATCGGCGGACGTTTCTCCGATTTTGACGCCGCCCACCACATTGGCGAACACGTCCTGGTCACCGACCTGGATACCGCCGTGGCGGTGCAGCACCGCCAGCAGCATGGCCAGCCGGTTGGCCTCCAGACCAACACAAACGCGACGGGGATTGCCGAAGTGACTGGCGTCCACCAGCGCCTGCAATTCCACCAATAATGGCCGGGTGCCTTCCCACACCACCGTGACCAGAGAGCCGGGGGCGATCTCCTCCGCGCGGTTGAGGAAAATCGCCGACGGATTCTTCACTTCCTTGAGCCCCTCGCCAGTCATGGCGAACACGCCCAGCTCATTGACCGCGCCGAAACGGTTCTTCAGGCCACGCAAGGTACGGAAACGGGAATCGGAAGAGCCCTCCAGCATCAGCGAGCAGTCGATCATGTGCTCCAGCACTTTCGGGCCAGCCAGGGTGCCGTCCTTGGTGACGTGCCCCACCAGCAGCAGCACGGTGCCGGTTTGCTTGGCGAAGCGGGTCAGCGCCGCCGCGCACTCGCGCACCTGAGCCACGGAACCCGGCGCCGATTGCAGGCCGGCCAGATACATGACCTGAATGGAATCCACCACCAGCAGGCGCGGCTGCTCCTTGCGCGCCAGCTCGATGATGCGCTCCACATCGGTTTCCGCCGCCAGACGCAGTTTGTCCTTGGGCAGCTTCAAACGATCGGCGCGCATGGCCACCTGGGACAGCGACTCCTCGCCGGTGACATAAAGACAGGAATGAGCGTGGGCGAGCCGGCACAGCGTCTGCAACAACAAGGTGGACTTGCCGGCACCGGGATGTCCGCCGATCAGGATGGCGGAACCGGGCACCAGCCCCCCGCCGAGCACCCGATCCAGCTCGCCCATGCCGGCGCTGATGCGCGGGGTTTCCTCGAGGACGATCTCATCCAGGTTGCGCACTTCCGCCAGTTGCCCGCTAAAGCCACCACGGCCGGCGGAGCCACCGGCACGGGACGGGGCGCTGTCCACCACGAATTCCTGCAGGGTATTCCACTGACCACAGGCCGGGCACTGGCCCTGCCACTTGGGGAAATCCCCACCGCATTCGGTGCAGACAAAAGCGGTTTTCTTCTTCGCCAAAAGAGGCTCCTTTTCTTACCGGGCCAGGCGCCGGACGCTTAACCCGGTGCGGAAACCGTCGCGGTGCTTCCTGCCGCCGGAGGGAAGACACTGACGGGAGGCAGGTAACACCACCCCATGCGGGTTAAGGGCTCCGCGCCTGGCGTCCGGCGTCCACCACCCGCTCCGGCCGGCTGGTGACCTGACAGAATAACTCGTAGCTGATGGTACCGCAGGCGGCGGCCACGTCATCCACGGAAACAGTGTCACCCCATAGCTCCACTTCATCGCCGACGCGAGCCTCGAGGCCATCCAGTCTCACCGTGATCATGTCCATGGAGACCCGGCCGACCAGCTCGGTGCGCCGGCCGTTGACCGCCACCGGCGTGCCATTGGGAGCGTGGCGCGGGTAGCCGTCGCCGTAGCCCACCGCCACCACGCCGATGGTGCCGTTTTCCGGCGCGGTCCAGGTGGCGCCGTAGCCCACGGTCTGGCCAGCGTAAATGGGATTCACGGCGATCAGGCGGGCACTGAAACGCTGGGTCGGGCGCAGCCCCAATTCGCCGGCGGAGCGCCACGGGAACGGCGACGACCCGTACAGCATGATGCCGGGCCGGACCCGCTGCTGGCGCGCCGCCGGATAACGGATCAGAGCGGCGGAGTTGGCGGCGGTGACCGGCAATCCCAGCTCCCCGGACAGTGCCAGCACCGCCGCCAGTTGCTGTTCACTGAACGGATCGTCCTGCTGATCGGCGCAGGCAAAGTGGCTCATCAGGCCGAGCAGCCGCACACCAGGGATGGCCCGCAGTATCGCCGCCTGTTCCCGTGCCTGCTCCGGCACCATGCCCAGCCGATTCATGCCGGTATTGATTTTCAACCATACGCCCAGGGGCGCCGGCCGCTTGCGCAGCAGCGCCACCTGCCAGGGCGCATGCACCACCACTTCCACGTCCAGGCGGGAGGCTTCCTCGATCTCCTCCTGGTCGAAGAACCCTTCCGCCACCAGGACCGGCTCACGGACGCCGTGCTCACGCACTGCCCGGGCCTCGTCCAGCAACGCCACGCCCAGGCCATCCACCTGCCCGGCCAGGGCATCGGCGGCCAACGTCAGGCCATGGCCGTAGCCGTTGGCCTTGATCATGGCAAACACCTGGGCGCCGTTCGCCAGGGTCCGGGCCACGCCAGCGTTATGGGCCAGAGCCGCTGGCCGTATCTGTAACCGGGTACCGCGCATGGTGCTCTCTCCCGCCCCGGTTATTCGTTGTCCTGGTATTGCTGGTAGTACTCCGGCGCCAGATCGTCGAAGCGGGTGAATTCGCCGCGGAACGCCAGCCGCACGGTACCGATGGGCCCGTTCCGGTGCTTGCCGATGATGATCTCGGCGATGCCCTTCTCCGGCGTGTCCTTGTTGTAGACCTCGTCACGATAGAGGAACACGATCAAATCCGCGTCCTGCTCGATCGCCCCGGATTCCCGCAGGTCGGACATCACCGGCCTTTTGTTGGGGCGCTGTTCCAGGGAGCGGTTCAACTGCGACAGGGCGATCACCGGGCAATTCATTTCCTTGGCCAGTCCCTTGAGGTTCCGGGAGATTTCCGAGATTTCGTTGACCCGGTTGTCGGCGCCGGGGACCTGCATCAGCTGCAGATAGTCGACCATGATCAGGCCGATCTCTCCGCCACATTCCCGCGCCACCCGGCGGGCTCTGGCGCGCATTTCCAGCGGGCTGAGCGCGGCGGTATCGTCGATGAAGAATTTCTGCTCGCTGAGCATCTGGATCGCCGAGGTGATGCGCGGCCAGTCATCCTGCTCCAGGCGACCGGAGCGGATCGCGCCCTGGTTGATGCGCCCCAGGGAGGACAGCATCCGCATCACGATGGCGTCGGCGGGCATCTCCATGGAGAACACCAGCACCGGCTTGCCGGCTTTGATCGCCACGTTCTCGCACAGGTTCATGGCAAAGGTGGTCTTACCCATGGAGGGCCGCCCCGCCACCACCACCATGTCCGACGGTTGCAGCCCGGCGGTCATCTTGTCCATTTCCTCGAAACCGGTGGTAACCCCGGTCAGGGAATTCTTGGTGCGGTACAGCTCGTCGATACGGTCCACCGCTTTCTTCAACACCGACTTGATATTCTGCGGACCGGAACCCTTCTTCTGCTGTTCCGCGATCTCGAAAATCGACGACTCGGCGGTATCCAGAATTTCCAGGGAAGGCTTGCCCTTGGGATTGAACGCCAGATCCGACACCTTGTGCGACACCTGGATCAACTGCCGCAAAATACTGCGCTCGCGAACGATCTCCGCATAGGCGTTGATATTGGCGGTACTCGGCGTGTTGCGGGCCAGCTCCGAGAGATAGGTGGCTCCGCCCACGTCGTCCAATTCGCCGCGGTGCGTCAGAGCCTGGGAAACGGTCACCAGGTCACTGGGCTTTTCTTCCTCCACCAACTGACCGATAACCTGGAAGATCAGCCGGTGCTCTTTACGATAGAAGTCCTTCTCGCCGACCCGTTCGGCGACATCATCCCAGGCTTCATTGTTGAGCAGCAGTCCCCCCAATACCGCCTGTTCCGCTTCCACGGAATGGGGCGGAATACGCAGGCTGTCGGGAAGATGGTCGTCCAACGCAAGAGACTCGTTCATGGTGGGTCCGTCAGATGGTATGCAAAAAGGCCAGGAGGCGATCATAACAAAAAATCGCCAGGAACGATTAGTGCCCCACCATCCGCGGGCACGCAACACGCCTGCACGCCTGCACGCCTGCACGCCAAAGCCAAGGCCCGCTTGCCGGCCTTGGGGACACGAATTCAAAGCAACTCCGTCATGCCGGACTTGATCCAGCATCTCCTTCCACGAAGCCATGCGCCCTGTAGAGGGAGATCCTGGGCCACACAACGGTGCTTAGAGCACCGTTTGGACGCCCCACAGGGCGCCCCGAAGGGGGAGTTCGATGGTCTTAAGCCAGGGAACTCTCTACCCCGGGATGCCCGAGTGTTTTCAAAGCGTGTTGGCGTGCCAGCGTGGTGCGTGGTGCGTGTTAGCGGCCCGTTCCACCACAAAAAAGGCACCGCCCGATGGTCGGACAGTGCCTTGATTGTGTCACCGCGCCCCGGGGAGGGGCAAACCGGTGCGGGATAGCGGCCGTGATTACTCGGCCGGTACCACCGCCAGCTTGATGGTCACGGTCACATCGGCGTGCAACGCCAGGTCGATTTCGTACTCACCGGTTTGACGCAGCGCGCCGTGCGGGAGTTTCACTTCGGCCTTGGACATTTCCACACCGGTTTGCTCGGTGATGGCGTCGGCGATGTCGCGGGTGCCGACGGAGCCAAACAGCTTTCCTTCGTCACCGGACTTGGCGCCGATGGTCACGGACGCTTCGGCCAGCTTGTCGGCACGCTCCTGGGCAGCCGCCAGTTGCTCGGAGGCTTGTTTTTCCAGTTCCGCGCGACGGGCTTCCACTTCGGCCAGGTTGTCCTTGGTCGCCGGCAGGGCTTTGCCTTGCGGGATCAGGAAGTTACGGCCATAGCCGGGGCGAACGTCCACCACGGAGCCCAGATCACCCAGGTTCTTGATGGTTTCCAGCAGGATCACTTGCATGACGGTCCCCTCGGCTTAATTGTCGTGGCTGTCGGAGTACGGCAGCAGCGCCAGGAAGCGGGCCTGCTTGACCGCGGAGGCCAGCTGGCGCTGATAACGTGCTTTGGTGCCGGTGATACGGCTGGGCACGATCTTGCCGGTTTCGGTGATGTAGGCTTTCAGGGTGTCGAGATCCTTGAAATCAATGTACTCAACACCTTCCGCGGTGAAGCGGCAGAATTTGCGACGGCGATAAAAACGGGCCATGGTTTTCTCCTCGATTCCTAGTCCAGGGGCTCCAGTGTTTCCACGATCAACTGCAAACGGTCCCGGGCTTCGCCCTTGTAGCCCGCGCGGCTGAGAAAGCCGCCGACTCTGACCCGTTGTCCTTCTTTCAGGTGTTTCGCCAGGGCGGTCTTGCCGCCGGCGAGTACCAACCCGATGCGGGCCTGGACTTCACGGGGATGGCCGTCTTCAAGCTGCCGGGACCGGTGCTCCAGCCAGAGACGCTGGCGGGGCACGCCACCCGGCGTTACGGCCACCTTTTCAAGGGTGACGATGATGCCGGTGAGCTCGCAGTGATTACGCTCGGAAATCAGCTGGCGGCCTCCTCCTTCTCGTTGGATTTCGCCAGCGGGGACGGCTCGGTGATGGCCTTTTCGCGACGAATCACGAGGTGACGGATTACGGCATCGTTGAACCGGAAGGTGTTTTCCAGCTCGGCGAGGGTTTCGCCGTCACATTCGATGTTCAGCATCACGTAGTGTGCTTTGTGGATCTTGTTGATCGGGTAAGCCAGTTGACGGCGGCCCCAGTCTTCAAGACGGTGGATCGTGCCTTTGCCATCGGTAACGATCGCGCTGTAACGCTCGATCATGGCGGGCACTTGCTCGCTCTGGTCCGGGTGAACCAGGAACACGATTTCGTAGTGACGCATTGTCGGCTCCTTACGGATTGGGCAGCTTCCCGAATATCGGTGAAGCAAGGAGGTCCGCCCGCCACCGGGCCGGCGACAGGCGAAGGGCGGGGATTCTAGCTCAGAAGGCGCGCGGGCTCAAGGCCAAAAGCCTTGGGGTCCATGGGCCACTGGTGTCCCGTAATTCGCTAGCACGCTGGCACGCCAACCCCAAAACCCTTGGAAACGTCATGCCGGACTTGATCCGGCATCTCCTTCCACGAAGCCATGCGCCCCAAAGCGGGAGTTCAATGGTCTTAAACCATGGCACTCTCTACCCCGGGATGCCCGAGTGTTTTCAAAGCGTGTTGGCGTGCCGGCGTGGTGCGTGTATGCGAGCCGCCCCAAATCAGCCCCCATCCCGGGCGCGGATATGAAACAGCATCACTCCGGTGGCCACCGACACGTTCAGACTCTGCACGTCACCGGCCATGGGGATCGACACCAGGTCATCGCAACGCTCCAGGGTCAAACGTCGCAGCCCCTCACCTTCGGCGCCCATGACCACCGCCAGGCCCGGATCGGGCCGATAGTCGAACAACGACACACTGCGCTGATCCAGGGCCGCTCCGGCCACGCGGATGCCCCGTTCCCGCAGCGCCGCCAGCAACTGGGCCAGATTGCCCACCTCGAAGTAACGCAGTGACTCGGCGGCGCCAGCGGCACTGCGGCAGGCCACCGGCGTCAGCCCGGCGGCGTGGCGGCGAGGCACAATCACGGCATCGACACCAGCGGCGTCGCCGCTGCGCAGGCAGGCCCCCAGGTTATGAGGGTCCGTGACGCCTTCCAGGATCAGCAGCAACGGCGGCCGCCCGAGACCATCCAGCAAGGTCGCCAATTCGGCTTCCCCGCCCGGCACGCGCGGCCGGGCCCGGGCCACCACACCCTGATTCTGCGGCCCCGCCAGTTTCTCCAGCGATTCCCGGCGCGCCGACTGCACCGCGATGCCCTGCGCCAGCGCCTGTTGCATCAACGCCTCCAGGCGGGCCTCGCCACGTTCGGCCCGGCGGTCCAGGACAAACAGCTCCAGGACCGCTTCCGGCCGATGCCGCAGCAGCGACTCCACCGCGTGGATACCGGAGTACATCACCGGCTTGTCCATGGCACCTTTACGGGACCCCGATTTACCCCGGGGCGGGCCGGAGGGACGCTTGCTCATCCGCGGCGACGCCCCCGGCGAGCGGATTTGGACTTGGGCTTACGCTTGCCGTCCTTGGGAATCTCGCCCTTGGCCAGTTTTTCACGAGTGCCGCCGCCCCTGGCGGCCGGCTCGGCGGCCTGTTTCGATGACTGGGCGGCCTTCTTGCCCTTGCCGGAACGGCCCTTCTTGCCCGGCCGGGCGGAACTGGAACTGATCAGTTCCAGGTCGATCTTGCGCTCCTCGGTGTGCACTCCGGCCACCTTCACGCAGACCGCGTCCCCCAGACCATAACGGCGCCCGGAGGATTCCCCCACCAGCACCATGTTGACGTCATCGAAGCGGTAGTAATCACTGTCCAGGTTGGCCACGTGCACCAGACCGTCAATATGCAGATCGTTGATCTGGACAAACAGCCCGAACGCCGCCACGCCGCTGATCACCCCGTCGAATTCCTGCCCCAGATGCTCCTCCATATACTGGCACTTGAGCCACTGCACCACGTCACGGGTGGCATCATCGGCACGCCGCTCGGTCATCGAGCAGTGCTCGCCCATGGTCACCATGTCCGCCGGACTGTAAGGCAGGATGCGTTCGCGCGGAATCGCCGGCAGTTCGCCGGGATTGTCCACATGAGGGCTCTCGGCACCGGAGCGGATCAGATAACGGATGGCCCGGTGCACCAGCAGATCCGGGTAACGGCGGATCGGCGAGGTGAAGTGGGTGTAGGCGTTGTAGGCCAGACCAAAGTGCCCTTTGTTGCCGGCCTCGTATTTGGCCTGGCTCATGGAGCGCAACATCATGGTCTGAATCACCTGCCGGTCCGGCCGGTCGGCGATATCCTCGCCCAGCGCCTGGAACACGCTCGGCAGAATCGCCCCCTCGGACCAGGCCAGACTCAGCCCGAGTCCGCCGAGGAACTGCTGCAGGTTGCTCAGGCGCTCTTCCTTGGGCGGCTCGTGATTACGATAGAGGGTTGCCACCTCGGATTTCTCCAGCAGGCGGGCGGCACAGATATTGGCCGCCAACATCGCCTCCTCGATCATGATGTGCGCCACATTGCGCACCACCGGCACGATGGCGCGGATCTTCTGGTTCTCATCGTAGAGAATCCGGCTCTCGTCACTGTCGAAGTCGATGGCGCCCCGCAACTCCCGGCGGCTGCGCAGGGCCTGGAACATCTCATGGAAGGACCAGATCATGTCGATGGACTCGTCGTCCAGCGACGCCACCGTTTGCTGCGCCAGTTGGGATTCCGGCTCCTCGATCATCGCCCCGACCTTGGTATAGGTCAGTCGGTGACGGGAGCGCATCACCCCTTCACGGAACACGAAACGCGACACCCGGCCGTTGGCGGAGACCAGCATGTCACAGTAGAGACACAACCGGTCCACATGGGGGTTGAGTGAGCACAGTCCGTTGGACAGCGCTTCCGGCAGCATCGGCACCACCCGGTTGGGGAAGTACACCGAGTTGCCGCGCTTGTGGGCTTCGTTGTCCAGCGGGCTGTTGGGATGCACATAGTGGCTGACGTCGGCGATGGCGACGATCAGACGCCAGCCGCCGCGGCGGCGGCGGGCCACGTAAACGGCATCGTCGAAATCGCGGGCGTCCTCGCCATCGATGGTCACCAACGGCAGGTCGCGCAGATCCACCCGGTGGGCCTTCGCTTCATGGGGCACGTTCACACCGAAGCGGGAGGCGGCCTCCTCCACGCCTTCCGGCCACTGGTGAGGGATCTCAAAACGGCGCAGCGCCACTTCCACTTCCATTCCCGGTTGATCCGGGGTGGCGATGATCTCCTCCAGGCGCACCAGCACATGGTGGTCACGCGAGGGGTACTGGGTGATGACCCCGCGCACATGATCGCCCGGGCTCGGCTTGAGACCGTTATGGTCCTCCACCAGAACTTCCTTGGCGATACGCCGGTTCTCCGGCTCGATGAAACTGACTCCCGCCTCGCGGCGGAATCGGCCGACCACCTCGGTCACCGCCCGCTCGGCGATCTCGACGATGCGCGCCTCGCGCTTGCCAAAGCGGTTGAATCCGGCCTCGTTCACCAGCACCCGGTCGCCGTCCATGACCTTTTCCATCTGGCGCGGCGCCAGGAACAGATCGGACAGACCGCGGTCATCGGGGATCAGGAAACCGAAACCGTCGCGATGGCCCTGCACGGTGCCCGCGACCAGATTCATGCGGGAGACGATCCCCAGTTTACCGTTGCGGTTTTCCACCAGTTGGCCGTCACGGAGCATGGCCTTGAGGCGGCGCTCCAGACCGACCAGGCCGTCTTCACCCACCGCCAGCAGTTCCGCCAGTTGCCGCTGATCCAGCGGCTTGCCCTGGTCATTCAACACTTCAAGGATCAACTCTCGGCTGGGAACCGGATTCTCGTATTTCGCCGCTTCCCGATCCGCGTGGGGATCCGTGTAGCGTTTTTTTGATGACATTCAATACCCTCAAAAACAAATGTATGGGTTGGCCGGCGCCTGATGCGCCTCAATTTGGCTCGTGGGAAAAGCGTGACAAGCCGGTCTCCCTGGCAAGGCGTTGTGAACTCCGGAGATGAAACCGGTATGAAGAAAATGGGACGACTTTTTTGCAGAAACCGTTTGACATCGGGCCATCATATACTAGAATGCACGCGCTTTCGCGATGAACGGCCTGATTTTTTCAGCCTTTCACGCCAAGCCGAGGTGGTGAAATTGGTAGACACGCTAGCTTCAGGTGCTAGTGGGGGCAACCCCGTGGAGGTTCAAGTCCTCTCCTCGGCACCAATCCTGAAAAGGCTCCCAAACGGGAGCCTTTTTTCGTTATGGCGAGGCTCGGACTCCCGGCCCACGCGAAGACTCACAGCGGGCGATATCCCGCTGTGGCGTGGGCGCGCAAAGCCATGCTTTCCGCCCTCTCCTCGGCACCAATTTGAAAAAGGCTCCCAAACGGGAGCCTTTTTTCGTTACGGCACGACTCCAACTCCCGGCCCACGCAAAGACTCGCCGCGGGCGGTATCCCCACCTTGTTCTCCGTGTCCTGGCCGTGTCCTGGCATGCGCTTTCTCGCTACCGGAGATACCTTGTCAATAAAGTCCAAGCCGGATTGGCGGCATTGATCATTACCACCTCGTCATGATAATGATACCCATTATCAAAAAGGATCATTATGGCGATCACGATTATTACCCCCGGCCGCCCCCCATTGCCCGGCCACC
Organism: Alcanivorax xiamenensis; assembly: GCF_009846745.1. NCBI lineage: Bacteria > Pseudomonadati > Pseudomonadota > Gammaproteobacteria > Oceanospirillales > Alcanivoracaceae > Alcanivorax > Alcanivorax xiamenensis. The sequence continues at coordinate 146,076 of NZ_AQPF01000003.1, forward strand.
AATCCGGCGTACAGTACGTGGACCCGAACATGACACTGACCTCCGGCACGCTGCGCACTTCGCGGCAGCGCTGGGAGGAAGAAACGTTGCCACGGGGAGTAAAACTGGTGCTGGTGCAAAGCGGCCGGTTGCGTTGCCGAATTCCCGGTCAGTCGGAACAGGTAATGGAAGGCCCCAGCCTTTGCATCATTGCCAATGACGGTGATTTCAGTTCCACGCAGCTGTATGGCACTCGGGAGCCGTTGCGTTACACCATAGTCCAGTTGGGACGGGAAGCTCTGGACCAGGATCAGGGGTTCTTACCCGCGCACCTCCATTGGCGCCCCGGCAGTGACCCCCGCATGGCGGTGATCCCGGCACCACGGACTCTGCGGGCCCTGGCCCTGCAGATCGCTACCTGCCAGGACAACATGCCGGCCCGGGATTTGTACCTGGGCGCAAAAACCATGGAACTGGCGGCCCTCAGCGCGCGCCTGCTTTCATCCCCTCAAGACACCGGCCGCCGGCTCGGCAACAGCGATACCGAGCGGCTTCACAGGGCCCGCGAGTTGCTCACCGAAGATCTGCAAACGCCGCCGTCACTGCACGGGCTGGCGGCGCAGGCCGGCATGAGCACACGCAAGCTCACCGCGGGGTTCCGCAGCCTGTTCGGCACTTCCGTGTTCGGCTATCTGCAGGAATACCGTTTGCAGGAGGCGCGCCGGCTGCTTTGCGAGGAGGCCCTGCCGGTGTCCACCGTGGCCCATCGGGTCGGTTACAGCCCTGCTCATTTCTCCACCGTCTTTCGCAAGCGCTTCGGTATTTCCCCTGGCGATCTGCGCTAACAGTCCCGCCGGCGAAAGAAAACGTCCCGCCAACGAAAACACCCTCCCTCGCCACAATCGATAATGGTTCCCATTACCGGGCTATCCGGCCAACCCGCGTTTTTCTCATCTGTAGCTTGGGGACACAACACCATGGCGAAACCGTACCATCCGGCCCACCCGCGACGGCGACCTTACTTGCTTTGCACCAGTCTGACATCGGTACTGATGCTGCCCACCGCCCTCCATGCCGACACGTCCGGGCCACATCAACTGGAAACCGTGGACGTCGCTGGCGATACCACTTCGCGGGATCTTGGCACCGGCGTCACCACCTTATCGAAATTTCCCTTGTCGCCGCGTGAAATACCGCAATCCGCCAGCGTCATCGAACGGCAGCGAATAGAGCAGCAGAACCTTTACAGCCTGGACGAAGTTCTGGAACAGGCCACCGGCATCACCGTGCAACCTTTTCAGAACCTGACCACCCAATATTATGCCCGCGGCTTTCAGGTTGATGGGTTCGAACTGGACGGCGTTCCGGTTGCCATAGGCGGCCAGGCTTCCTCTCCTCAGGACATGTCCATCTATCAGCGGGTGGAAATTCTGCGCGGCGCCAATGGTCTGCTGCACGGCGCCGGCAATCCGGCCGCCACCTTAAACCTGGTGCGCAAGAAGCCCACCCGTAAAGGACAAGCCAATATCTTGCTCAGCACTGGCCGCTGGGACCGCCATCGCGGCGAGCTGGATCTCAGTGGTCCATTAAACGAGGCTGGCACACTGCGCGGGCGCCTGGTCACCGCCCGTGAAGAACGGGATTTTTTTTACGATGTCGCCGACCAGAATACCAATGTCTTCCATGGCGTGCTGGAAGCGGACCTGGGCGCGCGCACCGTGCTGACCACCGGTGTCCAATACCAAACCATTGATTCCACCACCAACATGGCCGGCGTGCCCTTCGCCCGGGACGGTTCCGACCTGAAGCTGTCACGCTCTCGCTACTTCGACGTGGACTGGGATCAATTCGACTGGACCACACGCAGGTTTTTTGCCGCCGTCGAGCATCGCCTCGCCGGAGACTGGATCGCCAAGCTTAATGGTGAATACGAGGATACCCAGTCAAAACTCAAATACGCCGGCGTCTACGGCTACGCCATCGACCCGGAAACCGGAGACGGCGCCATGCTGTCACCCGGCGCCTACAAGTTCGACACCCAATCCCACAGCGCCGATATCAGTCTCCAGGGGCCGTTCCATTGGCTCGGGCGGCAACATGAGGCGGTGCTCGGTTTAAGCTACGCCCGTATCGATCACGCCATGCACCAGGGACAGTTTGATATCGATGTCAGCGGCCCGGTGAATATCCATGACTGGGATCCACGCAGCATCCCGGAACCAACGGTGATCGCCTACACCTCCGCTGGCGACAACAAGACCCGACAAACCGGCGCCTACGCCATGGGACGTTTCCATGTCAGTGATAGCCTCACTTTGATTACCGGAGCCCGCACGTCCTGGTGGGACCAGCGCACCGCCACCGACCACTATAAACCGGACCGGCAACTTACACCTTACGGCGGCGTGATCTGGGATTTCCATCCACACTGGTCCGGATACGTCAGTTATGCGGATGTATTCAAACCTCAAACCCAGCGGACCTACAGCGGCGAAGTACTTGATCCAATGGACGGCGAAGCCTACGAGGCCGGCATCAAGGCGACCACGCCCGGCGAGGCCCTGACGGTATCCGCCGCGGTGTTCCGCATCGACCAGAGCGACCGGGCCCAGGAAGATCCGGAGCACCCCGGAGCCGGCAACGATACCTATTACATCCATGGCGGCGAAGTTCGCAGCGAAGGGGCCGAACTGGAAGTCAATGGCCGCCTTACCCGTCATTGGCAGTTGTACGCCGGCTATACCTATACCGACAGCGAATACAGGAAAGATGCCGACAATCAGGGGGAAGACTTTTCCTCAATCACCCCCCGCCACCTGTTCAAGCTGTGGTCCCACTACGATCTGCCCTGGCACGACCGCCGCCTGAGCGTTGGCGGCGGCATTCAGGCGCAAAGCGATATCAGCAAGACCTCGGGGGCAGTGACTCAACGCCAGGGAGGCTATGTCCTGGTCAACCTGCGTGCCGGCTATCGCCTTAATCGTCAGTGGCGAATCGCGCTTAACGTCAACAACGTGTTCGACCGGCACTACTACCAGGAGCTATTCAGCCCGGCCTGGAGCAACCGCTACGGAGAACCACGCAACGTCACCATCAGTCTGCGAGGACAGTTCCGATGAGCCAGCGCCCGCCACCGTGGCGGAGCGCCCAAACCGTTCCCGGAGGAAGCCATGTTTGAGTTGTTCCAGTATCGCTGGCGCATTCTGCCGCTGGTGTTTCTTTACTTATCGCAGGGCATTCCCATCGGCGTCGCCATGGACGCCCTGCCCACACTATTGCGTCATGATGGCGCCCCTCTGCCCGCTCTCGCGTTCCTGCCATTGGTGGGCCTGCCCTGGGTAGTGAAGTTCCTGTGGGCCCCGGTGGTGGACAACCACTGGTCCGACCTTCTAGGGCGGCGGCGCAGTTGGATCCTGCCGATGCAGACCATCGTCCTGGCCTGCCTGCTCGCACTTGCGATTCACGGCATTTCGCTGGCGACGGCGGGCAGCGCCGTGGCGCTTCTGGCGCTGGCCTCTCTGGCCAGCGCCACCCAGGACATCGCCACCGATGGCATGGCGGCGGAACAGTTCCAGGGCACTCTGCTTGCCAAGGTCAACGCCATCCAGGTTGGCGGCGTTATGGTCGGTTTCTTCGCCGGTGGCGCCGGCAGCCTGATACTGAGCGGCCATTTCGGACAAACCGCCGCCTTTATGGTCCTTTCTCTGATACCGCTATTGAGCCTGCTCAGCCTTCTGTTCGCTGGCGATACAACACCAGTACCCCCTCGCGCCGTCGACACCAGAGCCAGCTTGCCCAGGTTCCTGCGACGCCCCCTGGCGCCGTCGCTGCTGGCGTTAGCGCTGCTTTCGGCGATGACATCGGTTTCCGGTTTCGGTTTGTCCAAGCTGTATCTGACCGACGCCGGCTGGTCCCTGGAGGCCGTGGGCCGCCTGGGCATGGGCAGCGGCGTGATTACCGTATTGCTCGGCTGCGGCGGCGGGGCCTGGCTGGCCCGGTCTCTCGGGGCCTGGCGCGCTTTCGCCGTCGGTGTCGTGCTGGCCGCCGTTTCCGCCCTGCTCTGGCTGATCCAGGCCGCCAGCGAATCCCCGCCTTCCGTCACCGGCGCCTGGATCAGCGTGGCGTTCGGCGCCCTCGCCACCGGCATTACTTCGGTGTCCATTTTTACCGCCGCCATGGGCTTCGCCGGCACCGGACAACAGGCCGGCACCGATGTCACCGCGGTTCAAAGCACCCGGGACCTGGGGGAGCTGCTGTCCTCCTCTCTGCTGATCACGGTGACCGCCAGCATTGGTTACCGCGGTGGGTTCCTGGGCGGCATGCTGATCGCGCTGATCGCCCTGGCGCTGGTCTGGAAGTCAGGCAGGACGGCCACAAGCGCTGGCAACACGGACGTGCGACCAACATAAAATCGTCACGGCGTCTCTTTAGCATCGCTCACACCCAATAACCTGACAGGGAAGAGCACTATGAGACGCCTGACACGTCGTGATTTTATTCGTGCCTCGGCGCTGGGCATGGGCGCGGTGGTGGTATCCACCGGCCTGACCGGCTGTGGAGGGTCGTCCTCCAACAATAATAATGACGATGGTCGCCGGGTGGCGTTCCATCACGGTGTGGCCAGCGGTGACCCGCAGACCCAGGGCGTCATTCTGTGGACCCGGGTAACCCCGGAAGACGGTGACACCGCGCCGGTACCGGTGAGTTGGGAAGTGGCCAGTGACGCGGACTTCACCCAATTGGTGAATGAGGACAGCGCCGAAGTCCGGCAAGCCTACGACTATACCCTCAAGGTGGATGTACGGGGACTGGAGCCCGGCAAGACTTACTACTATCGCTTCCACGCCGCCGGTGTCACCTCTCCCGTGGGCGTAACCCGCACCCTGCCGGAGGGCAATGTGGATCAGGTCACCTTCGCGGTGCTGTCCTGCTCCAACTATCCAGCGGGCTTTTTCCATGTCTACGCCGAGGCCGCCAAGGAAGAACAGCTGGATGCGGTGCTGCACCTTGGCGACTATCTCTATGAATATGCCACCGACGGCTACGACGGCGACAACGCCGAGGAGATGGGCCGCGCCCTGCCGAATAACAACGACCTGGAAATGATCAAGCTGGAGGACTACCGCCGCCGCTATGCGCTCTATCGCACCGACGCGGATCTGCAGGCCCTCCATGCCAAGACGCCGTTCATCGCCGTCTGGGATGATCACGAAATCGCCAACGACGCCTGGATGGAAGGCGCCGAGAACCACGACAGCACCGAAGGCGATTATCTGATGCGCAAGCAGTACGCCCTGCAGGCCTACTTCGAGTGGATGCCGATCCGGCCGTTCGACGACAACGATCGGGAAATCATCTACCGCAGCTTCCACTACGGCGACCTGGTCAGCCTGCACATGCTCGACACTCGCATCATCGGCCGGGACCAGCAGCTCAGCTACACCGACTTCCTGACCGAAACCGGCATCGACGCCGAGGCCTTCACCGCCGCGGCCACCGATCCCGAGCGGCATCTGCTTGGCACCACCCAATTGAACTGGCTCAGCGGGGCACTGGCGACTTCCAGCGCCACCTGGCAGGTGCTGGGCCAGCAAGTGCTGATGGGGCGCATGCTGATGCCGGCGGAAATGCTACAGGGGCTGCTGGCTCCGGGCCCCGAGCTGGTCGCTCTTATTGGTGAACTGACCACCCTGAAAGGACGCTATCTGCAAGGCGATCCAACGCTGACCGAAGAGGAAGTCGCCCGTCTGACCACCGTCCTGCCCTACAACCTGGACGCCTGGGACGGCTACATGGCGGAGCGCGAGATCCTGCTGCGAACGGCGAAGGATCTGAGCAAGAACCTGGTGGTACTGGCCGGCGATACCCACAATGCCTGGGCCAGCCATCTCACCGTTGGCAGTGGCGAGGACAAGCAGAGCGTCGGCGTGGAACTGGCCACCGCCTCGGTGTCCTCGCCGGGCCTGGAGTCCTATCTGCAGTTACCGGCGGAGGCAGTTCCCCAGGCGGAGCAGGCCATCACTCTGCTGGTGGATGACCTGCAGTACCTCAACGCCAGCCAGCGCGGTTATCTGCGAGTCACCTTCACCGCCGAGAAAGCCCGGGCGGACTGGCGTTTTGTCTCCACGGTGAAAAGCAGCGACTATCAGGTGGACGAGGCACGCGGGCATTCGATGACGGTGCAGGCAGGGAGTCCGGCTCTGACCCAGGCGGACTGAAAACAGCGGGGGATGGTGAACTTGCATACGCCGCCGAAGTGGCCCAATATCCGGGCCGCACGCTGAACCGAGCGATAACGTGGTCCCTATGCAAAAGAATCAAGCCACCCCCGCCCCTCATGCCTCCCGGGGCCGCCGCCTGCCCGTATTGGCACTGGCCCTGTTTCTGGCCTTGCAGGCGCCGGCCTATCTGCCGGCAACCGCGCAGGCCGAGGTACACCCGGAAATCCAGAAGGCTAACGAACAGAGAGCCCGAGCCGAGCGACGTCAGAAATTTCTGCTACTGTTTCCCGCCGCCGCCCTCGGCATCACCATCGCGCTGATCATCATCAAACGCCGCTGAGACCGCCGATGGTCAATCAAGCAGATCCGAGTAATCCCGGTTCCTGTACCCCTCCAGGGCGGTCCAGGGCAGAGGGTTGGGGTCAGTGATTTCCTCTGCTTCGATGGTGCGGCCGGACAAACCGTGCTCGTCCCGGGCTCGGATCGATACCGCGTAACGCCGCTCGGGGTTCCACACCAGGGTAATATACTGAGAGCCGCGCTGGATCTGGTAGGTTTCGACACCATTCTCAGCCACCGAGGATGGTTCCAGAGCAGACAAGGTGGCCGGGTCCAACAGCGCCCAGGTCTCCACCCAGTGGCCGTCGTAGCCCACGTTGCCGTAATACGGTGGCGCGATATCAATGAGGCGCTGTTCGTAACGGTCCACCAGTTTGACGTCGACGTTACCGTCGCCGTCCCTCTGGATCCACAATGGCGCCCCCACCACATCCGCATGCTTGTGGCCCAGACCGCCGTGGTGATGATCGTCATGGTCCCGTTGCGCCGCTTCCGGGACCTCCCGTTCCACCCACAAGGCGTTTTCCTGGCGATACAGCTTTTCCGCGTAGGACAATTCCTGCCGCACGCCATCCTTGCCCACCTGCCACTGGTGATACTCCACGCGCAGCGCGGAGGCGGCGTCCGCCCAGGCGGTCACCGGCCAGGCCAGGGACACCATCGTCCCCAGCAGGCTCAGCCGGGCCAGACGCCCGATTCTTTCAACAACCATTGTTCCACTACCCATTAAGAATGGCCGGGAGCAATTTTTAACGTTGCTCCGCGACGGCCCAAAGAGTGACCGCCACGGACGGCGGCCATAAAAAAGGGTGGCCGAAGGGCCACCCATGAATACCCGAAAACTCAGAGGCCCATGGCTTCGTGGATCAAGCCGAATACTTCCACGTTATCCAGGGTGCCTTTGAACAGATCGCTGCCGGCACCACCCGCGGTCAGACGAATATCACCACCGCCGTGGGTTTCACTGCCGGGTCCGCCCAGTTTCACGCCCACTTCCTGCAGGTAATCATCCCGCAGCACTTCGTCTTCGGTCAGCGTGGTCCGATCCGCCTCGCGGGGACCGCCACCATTACCGAACACCAGAGTGGTGAAGGGTTTGCCCTGAGCATCAAGCGCCAGCCCGCCGGTGCGGTATTCCTTCAGCAAACCGAGTACCGGGTTACCGATCTTGGAGTAGCCATTGAACGCCATGACGTGATCGTGATCCGCGGTAACGATGATCAGAGTATTTTCCAGATTCACCTTGCCCACCGCGGCGGCGATGGCTTCGTCGAACGCCAGCGTGTCCTCCAGTGCGCGCTTGGCGTTGGTGCCATGCAGGGCGTGATCGATACGACCGCCTTCCACCATCAGGAAATAACCGTCCTGATTGCGGGACAGGATATCGATGGCGGCACTGGTCATCTCCGCCAGACTCGGTTCATCCAGATCGTTATTGACCCGATCCAGCTCGTAGTTCAAGTCGCTGTTATTGAACAGCCCGAACAGCTTATCGGTGCTGGCCAGGTCGACACCTGCCAGCTCGGAGCCGCTGCTCACATAGGTGTAACCGCTGTCCTGCATTTCCAGAATCAGATCACGATCATCACTGCGGCGCCCTTCCGGAGCTGGCAGGAAGTGGCGGCGGCCGCCACCGAGAATCACATCGAGACCGTCAGTCCCCAGCGCGTTGTTATAACCGTCGCCGTCCGGCACCATTTGCGTGGCAATGGTATTCTCAGCATTGCGGTTGCAGATGTGGGCGTAGGTGGTGGCGGGCGTGGCATGAGTAATGCGCGTGGTGGTCACCACGCCAGTGCCGTAGCCCTTGGCTTTGAGGATCTCGAGCAGAGTTTCCGCCGCTTCGCCATTACCGGTTTCCGGGCACAGGCTGTCACCATTGTTCTGGTACGGATTACCATCGTCATCGTTGGGGTTGGCATCCGGCGTCATCGAAATCACTTCGTTCTTGGATTTCATACCGGTCATGTAGCTGGCCATGCCGGGAGCGCTGTCGGTGGTCTGAGCATCCTCGGAGTAGGTTTTGATACGCGCGGCGTAGCCCAGCTTTTCCATCGCCAGCTTATGGGTCTCCGGCACTTCCAGACCGGCCTTTTCACCAGCGTAGATGCGAGCGGCGGTCTGAGTAACCGGGCCCATGCCATCGCCGAGGAAGAAAATAATATTCTTGGCCTGAGCGGCGTTGACCGGCTGGGTCATCAGAGTGGCGGCACAGCAGATCAGTGCACCGCCAATAACGGAACGTTTCATGTTTCTCTCCTGCTTTAATTGGCGGTTCAATCCAGATCCAGAGCGGCCTTGATCTTGCCGAAGACTTCAGTGTTGTCGATGACACCGTGGAAAACGTCGGCCCCCATACCAACCGCCCCCAGGAATACGTCACCACCACCGTGGGTTTCACTGCTGAGCTGAATGACCGCTTCCTGCAGGTAGTCATCCGCGGCGGTTTGGGTCTCCGTCAACGCGACGCGGGTAGCGGGACGATTCGGGCCATTACCGAAACCGAGAATGGTGTAGGGGTTACCATCAACATCGGTGCGCGGCTCCCCTTTGTTCGGACCGTTGGCGTAGTTACGAACCATGCCCAGAACGCCCGCGTGGTCCTCGGTGGTCTTGCCGGTACGCTCGGCATAGCCATTGATCACCAGGGTGTGGTCATGGTCCGCGGTTACCACGATCAGCGTGTTTTCAAGCCCGGGATCGATCTCTTCCATTTTATCGAGCGCGGTTTTTACCGCGTTATCGAACGCAATACCGTCGGTCAGCGCGCGCTTGCCGCTGGTGGCATGAAGAGCATGGTCAATACGGCCGCCTTCCACCATCAGGAAGAAGCCATTGTCACGAGTACTGAGCATGTCGATGGCTTTACCGGTCATCTCGGCCAGGCTCGGCTCTTGCGTGGGAATACGATCCAGCTCATAGCTCATGTCGCTGCTGGTGAAGATGCCGAGCAGCTTCGCGGTATCGTCGGTCACGCCCATCAAAGCGTCGGTGCTGTCCACGTACTGATAGCCGGCGGTCCGCATTTCCTCAATCAGATTACGACCGTCGGTGCGACGACCACTCTGATCCGCGGGCAGGAAGTGACGACGGCCGCCACCGAGGACGACGTCAACGCCATCGCCAAGGGCGGCATTGAAGCCTTCTCCCCCCGGTACCATTTGCGCCGCGATGGTGTTTTCACCATTGCGATTACAGATATGGGCGTAGGTGGTTGCCGGAGTGGCGTGGGTAACCCGGGTGGTGGTAACCACGCCGGTGGCGAAGCCCTGCCCTTTCATCATTTCCAGCAGCGTTTCCACCGGAGCGCCATTACCTTGCTCACAGGTGCTGTTGCCGTCGGCATCCACGTACTGAGACCCGTCCGGTGCGTAGGCATTGGTTTCGGTGGTCATGGAGATGACTTCATTCTTCATCTTCACGCCGGTCATGTAAGCGGCCATGGAGGGCGCGCTGTCGGTCACCTGACCATCCGCGGAGTAGGTGCGAACGAAAGCGGTTTCCGGCAGCGTATCGATGGTGATACTGCCCGCCTCACCGGCTTCGAAGATGCGCATGGCGGTCAGCGTGGTGATACCCATGCCATCACCGAGGAAGAACAGCACGTTTTTCTTGGCGGCGGGCGGTGGCGCATCGTTATTGTCGCTGTCACTGCCGCAGCCAGTCAGCGTTACGGCGAGAGCGAGCCCCGCCATCTTGAGCATTTTCATCGGCACTTCCTGTCTCATCGTCATGTCTTCGAGCCCCACTGGGAGAGGGCCACCCCGGCATGGAGTATTCAAAATCTTTATGACAGTTTTGAGATACCCCCAGGAATGTGCCGCTAAATCGCGGACATCTTTCGCTAAATGTAACGATATAACGATACAAAGCCGAGTTACACCAATTCCAACCTGAGACCTCCTTTCCTCACCCCAACCAACGGTGACCGCTCCGTTGCCGGCACCTCCCATCATGGCGAAATATTTTCGTCATTTTTCTCTCATTAAAACGCCATTTCCCCGCCTCACCCTGATCGCCACCCCAATTCCAAACAATAGTAGACGGAGCTATTCATGTCTCTGAGGAACGACGCTTTTAAACTGGGCGCGCTGGCTGTTGCCATCTCCATGGCACTGACCGGTTGCGGAAGCGATAGTGATAACGACGGCAACCCTGACCCGCAGCCGCGGATGGAGCGGCTGACCCGTATCGCCACCCTGCCGCTGGGTTCGGAAGCCACCGGTCTGTTCATGAAAGAGGACGGTGAGGTCTTCACCAACATCCAGCATCCGTCCGATGCCAACGTCACCGTTGATGGCGAAGGGCACGTCTATAAACACGCCACCGTGGGACTGATCGAAGGGGCGGACATCCATGAGCACTTCGAGTCGATTTCCGTTCCGGAAACCGATGAAGAGAAACAAATCATGCGCGTGGCGGTAGGCCGCTACAACGTGTTGGGACAGCAAGGCCAGTCCTGGGCCGGCACCCCTGGCACCGGTCTGGGCGCCATCGAAGTAAACGACGGCACCGCCCTGATCCGTGTTTCCAATGACCCCGATTTCAACGGCTGGGTCCAAGTCAGCGAGGACGAAGGCTATCTGTTCACCAACTGGGAAGACCGTCCCGGCGGAATGAGCCGTCTGCACCTGATCCGCACCGCGGAAGGCCGTTGGGTGGTGCACGGTAACGATGCGTCCATGGTGGACTTCTCCGCCGTGCACGGCACCTGGGTTAACTGCTTCGGAACGGTTTCTCCCTGGAACACTCCGCTGACCTCCGAAGAGCTCTACTTTGACGAAACCGCGAGCTGGAACGCACCCGGCGAAGGCGGAGTGCAGGATCTGGCGGATTATCTGGCCGGCAAAGCCAATTCCGACTACACCGCTGCCTACCCGAACCCGTATAACTACGGCTACATCGTCGAAATCACCGATCCCACCGGCACCCCCACCCCGGTGAAGCACTTCACTCTGGGACGTTACTCCCATGAAAACGCCGTGGTGATGCCGGACCAGAAAACGGTGTACATGAGCGACGATGGCGGCGGTGTGATCATGTTCAAGTTCGTCGCCGACAACGCGGGCGACCTGAGCAGCGGCACCCTCTACGCCGCCAAGGTCACCTCCGACGCCATTCCCATGGACGCCGCCCAGGCCGGTTTCGATCTGGAGTGGGTTGAGCTGGCCCATGGCGGCAACGACCAGATCAAAGACTGGGTCGCCGATTACGACGACATCACCGCCGCCGACTACGTGGAAGGTGAGAACAGCTATATCAGCGATCAGCAGATCAACGACTGGGCGGAAAGCAAACTGAACCAGGACCTGGACGGCAGCGGTGACGTCGCCGCCAATCCGTTCGGCGACAACCGCGTGGCCTTCCTGGAGTCCCGTAAGGCGGCGGTAAAACTGGGCGCCACCGGCGAGTTCAACAAGATGGAAGGGATCAACATCAACCCGGCCCTGGCCAAGGCCAGCGTCGAGGGCGAGGGCCCTCAGGCCTACGTCTACGTGGCCATGTCCGACATCTCCGGCGCCATGCTGGACGAAGAAGGCGCCATTCAACTGACCAACGACGACGCCCGTTGCGGCGGCGTGTTCCGCATGCCTCTGGAAGCGGACTACAACGTATCCCGACTGGATATGGTGGAACTCGGCGGCCCCTATGATCCCACCGACGAAGCCAACACCTGCAGCGTGAATGGCCTGTCCGGCCCGGATAACGTGGCGGTCATGAATGACGGTCGCGTGCTGATCGGCGAAGACACCAACAAACACGAAAACAACATGGTCTGGCTGCTGGATCCGGAATCCTGATCGTCCCGGTTTCACCGTCCAAGGGGGGAGGAGCGCTCAGGCGCCCTCCCCCTTGTCGTCTCGCTGCAACAGGTTTATCCCGATGAAATACACCTTCGTGCCCTTGCTCGCCGGCCTGCTTCTGGCCGCCTGCGACCAGGCCGGCCAAGTGGAAAACCGCACGGTCGAGGCCGCCGGGAACGCTGGGCCCCAACGGCAAATTCCACCGGACCTCAACCGCATCTACAATCAGGAAGCGCCGATTCCGCCGCAGTGCTATACCCGCACCGAAGGCGACTTCAATCCCTGCTACACCTGCCATCAGACCTATCCGGACCGGACTCGCCCCAACACCATGTGGGATGGTTATCTGCAAGGCAGCTACGATTTTTCCGAATTGGGAGAGACCAATCACTGGCTCAACCTGTTCGTGGACCGCCGCGACGCCGTGGCCAGGATGTCGGACCACGACATCATTCGCTATATCAATGGGGATAACTACACGCCTTACATGAAGGCGCTGGCCGAGAGCAACGACTGGAAAGGCCCGGTTCCTTACATCCGCGATCTGCAGGAAGGCGCCACCGCCTTCGACAACCTGGGCTTCGCCCGCGACGGCAGCCACTGGGTGGCGTTCAACTACAAACCTCTTCCCAGCACCTTCTGGCCCACCAACGGCAGCACCGACGATGTCATGGTGCGACTGCCCGAGAAATTCCGCACCAGCACCTGCCAGGCCGGCGAGTCCCGGGACGTCTATCTGGCCAACCTCTCGCTGATGGAGATGGCGATTAAGGAGCTGGACAGCATCACCACGCCAGCCATCGATGAAACCATGGTCTGCGCGGATCTGGACGGCGACGGTACCGTGACCACCGCCCGCGAAATGCTGCGGCGGGATCATTATCTCGGCAACGCCAAGGACGTACCCGTCACCGATATGCTCTATCCCGCCGGCATCGAGTTTCTTCATACCGTGCGTTACGTCGGCGTGGACGATCAGGGCAACATCGGCATTCCCCGGCGCATGAAGGAAGTGCGCTACATGAACAAGATACGTTCTTTCAATAATGCCCAGTTGAAATCATTGTACGGCAACGAACACCAGGAAAAGGCCGAAGGCAACTTGCCGACCTATACCGACCACGGAGACCGTGGCATGGACAACGGCTTTGGCTGGATGGTGTTGGGCTTCATCGAAAAGGCGGACGGCACCCTGCGCCCTCAGAGCAACCAGGAGCAGCGTTTCTGCATGGGCTGTCACACCACCGTCGGTACCACCATCGATCAGACCTTCGCATTTCCGCGCAAAGTCACCGGGGCGGAAGGCTGGGGCTATATCAACCTGCACGGCATGCGCGATGCACCGGCAATGAATCAGCCCCTGGGCGAGATCGCCCAATACCTAGATCTGGTCGGCGGCGGCAATGAGTTCCGCGAAAATGACGAGATGCGGGCACGCTGGTTCAACGAGGACGGCGAGGTCGATCTGGAGAAAGTCGCCAAGGCCGATGTGCACGAGCTGATCACACCGAGCCAGGATCGTGCCCTGTCATTGAACAAGGCCTACAAGCTGATCGTCGAGGAGCAGAGCTTCCTGTACGGACGCGATGCGACCCTGGCGCCGGCGGAGAACGTCTTCCGCCATATCAACCCGGACGAGATCGCTCCTCTGAAACCGGAAAAGCGCATCGACGGCTACGAAATCCGTCTGGACTGGTCCACCGCCGAGGACTGAGTTACAAGCATGAAAAAGGCCGGCAATAGCCGGCCTTTTTATCAGCGGAATTCGAACTCAGGAGAACGGATTGCGCTTGATGATGGTTTCCACCCGGTCCGGGCCGGTGGAAATGATATCGATGGGCGCGCCGGTCACTTCCTCGATGCGTTTGAGGTAGGCCCGCGCGTTTTCCGGCAGGTCCTCGAGTTTCTTCACACCCAGGGTGGATTCCTTCCAGCCGGGCAGGGATTCGTACACCGGCGTTACTTCGGCGTAGCTGTCCGCATCCCAAGCGCATTCCAGCTTCTCGCCAGCGGCGTTTTCGTATCCCACACAGATTCGCACTTCTTCCAGACCATCCAGCACGTCCAGTTTGGTCAGACACAGACCGCTGATGGAGTTGATCTGGATGGCCCGCTTCAGCGCAATGGCGTCAAACCAGCCACAACGGCGGGCACGACCGGTGGTGGCACCGAACTCATGACCTTTCTCGGCCAGGTAACGGCCGGTTTCATCGAACAGCTCGGTGGGGAAAGGACCGCTGCCCACCCGGGTGGTGTAGGCCTTGGTGATCCCCAGCACGTAGTCCAGATACAGCGGGCCGAAACCGGAACCGGTGGCGGTGCCACCGGCAGTGGTATTGGAGCTGGTTACGTAGGGGTAGGTGCCGTGATCAATATCCAACAAAGTGCCCTGAGCCCCCTCGAACATGATGTTCTCGTCGCGCTCACGGGCCCCGTGCAGCTGGGCGGTGACATCGCACACCATGGGGCGCAATTCCTCTCCCATGGCCAGCATCTCGTCCAGGGTCTTCTGGAAGTCCACCGGCTCGGCATTGTAGAAGCCGCGCAGAATGAAGTTATGGTAATCCATCACTTCACCCAGCTTGGCGGCGAACCGTTCCCGGTGGAACAAGTCACCAAGGCGCACGCCACGGCGCGCCACTTTGTCTTCGTAAGCCGGACCGATACCGCGACCGGTGGTACCAATCTTCTGGGCACCGCGGGCCACTTCGCGGGCCTGATCCAGCGCCACGTGCACGGGCAGGATCAGCGGACAGGCGGCGGACAGACGCAAGCGCTCACGCACCGGCACGCCCTGCTCCTCAAGACCACGCATCTCCTTGAGCAGCGCATCCGGCGCCAGCACCACGCCGTTACCAATCAGGCACTGCACGCCGTCGCGGAGAATGCCGGACGGAATCAGATGCAGCACGGTCTTCTTGCCATCAATCACCAGGGTATGGCCGGCATTATGGCCACCCTGGAAACGGGCCACGTAGGCCGCCTGATCGGTGAGCAGATCGACGATCTTGCCCTTGCCTTCATCACCCCATTGGGTGCCGAGAATTACGACGTTCTTGCCCATGGCTATCGCTGCTTCGCTGTTCAGGAGGAAATGGGTTGAATGGTCCAGCCATCGTTGGCGGCCACCAGTTGCCGGTCACACCCCAGTTCGCCGGGGTCGTTATCGGCGCCGGGCAGAGCCAGCACCACGCGCTCGCCGTCCGCGCGCAACGCCGCCACTTCAGCGGCGAAGGAGGCATCGGACAACTCGCCCCGGGCGAGCACACCGCCCTTCCGGGTTACGGCGGCCAGGGCCGCCAGTTTCTTCAGATCGGCGCTGAAACCGGTGGCTGGCCGGGCCCGGCCAAACACCTCACCGATGTGGTCATAGCGACCGCCCTTGGCCAGCGGTTCGCTGTCACCAGGCAGATAAGCGGCGAGCACCACACCGGTATGGTAGTGATATCCGCGCAGCTCTCCGAGATCCAGGTGCAATCGCGCCGGGCTGTCAGCCAAGGCGCCGGCCAGCGCCTCAAGGGAGGCCAGCGCCGTCAGTGCCTCCGGGAAAGCCGCCAGCAACGCCCGGGCCTGCTCAAACACCGTGCTGTCGCCGTCCAGGAACGGCAATTCCGCCAGCGCCCGGCTGGCCGCCGCCGGCAGCGCCCGTTCGGCCAGAAACGCGTTCAGTTCGGTGCGCGCCTTGCGCAGATAGATGTCTTCCAGGCGCGCCTGGTCAGCGCCGGTCAGATCACAGGCCGCCACCAGGGAGCGGAAAATGCCCACATGGCCCAGATCCAGCACCACCTGATCCTGAATGCCGGCCAGCGCCATGGTTTCCAGCATCAGCAGGATGACTTCCAGGTCGCTTTCAGCGCCGTCATGGCCGAACAGTTCCACGCCCAACTGGTAAGGCACGCGGCTGCCGCCGGCCTGTGCCGGGCGGGCACGCAGCGCGGTGGAACAGTAACACAACCGCGTCGGGGCGCCTTGACGCAGGCTGTGAGCGTCCATGCGCGCCACCTGGGGGGTCATGTCCGCGCGCACGCCCATCAGGCGGCCACTGAGTTGATCTGTAATCTTGAAGGTTTCCCGCTCCAGGTCACGGCCGGCGCCGTTGAGCAGGGATTCCAGGAATTCGATGAGCGGCGGGAATACCAGCTCGTAACCCCAGGACTGGTACAGGTCCAGCGCCCGGCGCCGCAGGTGCTCGATGGCCCTGGCGCGTTCGGGAAGGACCTCTTCCACGCCATCGGGGAGCAACCACTGTTCTTCCTGATTCATTGTCACGCTCTTAAAGTTACATGCCCGGCCGCAGAAACAGCAGAATGCCGGCGCCCACGGCCATGGCCACCAGGCCACAAACGCGCAGTATCCGGCCATCCAGACGGGCCAGCTCGAGGGCGGCGCGGCGCATGCGCTCCGGCGCCAGCGCCAGGGGCACCCCCTCGATCACCAGTACCAGACATAACGCCTTGATCAGCAGAATCCAGTCCATCCGGAGCCTGTCCACAAAAAAACCGGGTGCCAAGCACCCGGTTACGGCATTCTACCATGGACCAAGGGCCGACGACTAACGGCCGCCCTCGGAGTCCTTCAGGTACCTGAAGAAGTCACTGTCCGGTTCCAGCAGCAGGATATCATTGGGTGACTTGAAGCTGTCCCGATAGGCCTGCAGGCTGCGGTAAAAGCGGAAGAACTCTTCATCCCGGGAGTAAGCCTGGGCATAAATGCCGGTGGCGCGGGCATCCCCTTCACCGCGGACTTTCTGCGCTTCCTCGTAGGCCTGGGCGACGATCTCGGTTTCTTCGCGATCGGCCGAGGCACGAATCCGCTCAGCTTCTTCCCGCCCTTCGGAACGGTGCTCGGCGGCATCACGGGCCCGTTCGGCGCGCATCCGGTCAAACACCCGCCCACGCACTTCATCCGGCCAGTCCACCTGCTTAACGCGGACGTCCACCACCTCGATACCGAGATCTTGAAGGGTGGCGGCATTCACTTCCTCGGCCACCGAGTTCATCAGTTTTTCGCGCTGATCGTGCTTGTCTTCCAGCAGGGCCTGAGTCGCGCCTTTTTCCTGCACCTTCTTGCGGAACTCCTCGTCCTCCTCGGTGACCAGTTGCTCCTCGCTCTTATCGAGCGTTTCGCCGCTGACCACCGCGTTCGGATCCAGTGCCTCGTCGGGCAGTTCCCCACCCCGACCCGCGACCACTTCCTGCACGGTACGGGCGGCGAACTGGTTCCGCAGCGCTTCGTTAACCCGTGGATCGAGCAGTTCCCGGGCCCGGCGTTCCATCACCAGACTGTTGTTGGAACCGGCCCCGACACTGACGATATAGCGCTGCACATCAGCAATGCGCCAGGTCACGAAGGCATCCACATTGAGCAGCTTCTTCTCACCAGTGAGAAACGCCTGGGTGGGCACGTCGTGGGTCAACAAACGGCCATCCACGCGAATCACCTCGTCGATCAGCGGCACCTTGGGATACAGCCCGGGTTTGATGTCCGTGCTTTCGATCCGGCTGAAGCGCTTGAGCACCGCCTTCTCGGTCTCATTGACGATATAGAATGAATCGAACGCCAGCAGCAACAGCACGCCCACCGCCACCAGCATCAGCCAACCTCGTGTACCCATCAGCGAATCTCCGTGCGGTTGGTGTTATACAGGCTGCGCGGCGCCTGACGACCGCTGCTTCCGCCGTCATCGGCACCGGCGTTGGTGGTACGCGGTGAGCCATTGGACGACCCGCCGGAGTCACTTCCGGCACCTTTTGCGGCCTCCCTGGGCTTCATCAGCTGATCCAGGGGCAGGTACATCAGGTTGTTGCCATTTTTCACGTCAACCAGGACCTTGCTGGAGGCCCCCAGCACTTCGGTGATGGTGTCCAGATAAAGGCGATGCCGGGTAACCGATGGCGCCTTTTCATACTCGGCCACCAGATCCTCGAAGCGCGCGGCATTACCCTGCGCCTCGGCCACCACCTTGGCTTTGTAGGCCTTGGCTTCCTCGGTGATCCGGGCGGCTTTACCGCGAGCCTGCGGAATGATCGCGTTATAGTAGGCTTCCGCTTCTTTCTTGAAGCGGTCCTCGTCCTCGCGCGCCTTGGCCACGTCGTCAAAGGCATCACGCACGGCATCCGGCGCCGCGGTACGGTCCAGCACCACCTGGTTGATCACCAGGCCGGTGTTGTAGCGGTCCAGGTACTCCTGCAGACGCTTGCGTACTTCCAGGCGAATATCTTCACGCTGGTCGCGCAAGACATCATCCATGGTGGAACTGCCCACCACGTGACGCAGGGCGGAACTGGTCGCGTGTTCGAGGATGGATTCAGGAGCGGACACCCGCAGCAGGAACGCCTGGGGATCCAGCACCTTGTACTGCACACCCAACGTCACGGACACGATGTTGGTGTCGCGGGTGAGCATTTCCTCACTCAGCTCGTAGCTGCGGTTCTGGCCGACGTCCACTTTCATCGCCTGCTCGATCACCGGCGCGCGCCAGTTCAGGCCCGGCTCCACCATGCGGTTGAACTTGCCGAAGCGCAGCACTACCGCCTGCTCCCGCTGGTCCACCTGGTAAAAGCCCATCATCACATAGCCGACCACCAGCACCAGAGCGAGAATGATCAGCAGCCCTTTTGGTACGCCGCCACCTCGCTTGCCGCCGCCACCGCTGCCGCCTTTACCGCCAAACAGGCCGTTGATGCGATCCTTCAGATTCTTCAGCGCTTCATCGAGATCGGGTGGACGTTGATCTCCGCCACCGCCCCCACCCCAGGGATCCCTGGGTTTGTTGCCGCCAGGTTCATTCCAGGCCATTGATTTCTCCGTTATCCCGCTTTGTGCGAGCGTTCTGGATTGTAGGAATGGGCCGAGCCCTCTGCAACCTGAGGCGCGGGCACCGATACATCCTTTTCGCTGAGACCCGCTTCTCGGAGCAGGCGTTCAAAGTGCACCCGGTTCAGATGCACCCTCAGCAACATGGCGCCGTCGGTGCCGGCCTCCTCCGCCAGCACCTCGCCCGCCTCATGCAAACGTGCTCTCAAGCGTCCGGCCTCCGGCGGCAGACGCAGCCACCGGTCAACCCAATGTTCGGCCAGACGTTCGGCGATCGCCTGGTGCAGCAATTCAAACCCTTGCTGCTCCCGGGCCGACAGCCATACCCTCCACGGCCGCCCCTGCTCATCCCGGTCCAGCCGGGGAGCGTCGCCGAGACGGTCCACCTTGTTGTAAACATGCAACACCGGCACCTGATCGGCGCCGATCTCCTCCAACACCTCGTTCACCGATGCCACGTTATCGTCGCGTTCTTCGGCGCTGCAATCCGTGATATGGAGCAGCAAAGAAGCATTGACGGTTTCCTCCAGGGTGGCCCGGAAGGCCTCCACCAGGCGGTGCGGCAAATGGCGGATGAAACCCACGGTATCCGCCAGAATCGCCGGCCCCACGCCGGGCACCCTCACCTTTCGCAGAGTCGGGTCCAGGGTGGCGAATAACTGGTCCGCCACGTAAACCTCTCCGGTGGTCAGAGCATTGAACAGGGTGGACTTGCCAGCGTTGGTATAGCCTACCAGGGAAATCAGCGGCGTTTCTGAACGGTCACGGGCACGACGTCCCTGCTCCCTCTGTTTGCGCACTTTTTCCAGGCGGGCCTCAATGGCACGGATACGGTCACGGATCAGACGACGGTCCGTTTCCAGCTGCGTTTCACCGGGGCCGCGCAGGCCAATACCGCCTTTTTGCCGCTCCAGGTGGGTCCAGCCGCGCACCAGCCTTGAGGCCAGGTGCCGCAATTGGGCCAGTTCCACCTGCAAGCGCCCCTCATGGGTACGGGCACGCTGGGCGAAGATGTCCAGAATCAGGCCGGTACGGTCCAGGACCCGGCATTTCGCCGCCCGTTCCAGATTGCGTTCCTGAGCCGGGCTGAGGGCGTGGTTGAACAACACCACGTCGGCCTCTTCCTGGCGTACCAGTTGGGCCAGTTCCTCGCTCTTGCCACTGCCGATGAACAGCGCCGGATCAGGACGGTCACGCTTGCCCAGCAGCTCCGCCACGGGTACCACGCCACTGGACACCACCAGGTGGTGGAATTCCTCCAGATCCTCCCGCCCGAAAGCGTCGGGCAGGTCCATGTGCACCAGAATGGCCCGTTCGCCAGCCCCGGTGCGTACCTGTTCAGTACGTTCGAATAAATCCATGGACCTCAGTGTACCCACAGTCTCCGGGAACGCCACAAATACGACGGTCCGAATGTCATTTCCGGCCTCACTACAGCAGCGTCCTGCGGGGTGTTCGACAAAACAAAGCCACGCCGCAAGGGCGTGGCTTTGCATAAGCCGGAACTGGCGACGCGGTTATTGATTGCCGTATTCGTCACCTGCCCCTGCCTGGCCGCCGCCGGTACCGGAGGTACCGTGCATGGCCGGATTGCCACCGCCGGAGGCACGCGGGTTGCGGGCCGGCACCACGGTGGAAATGGCGTGTTTATACACCATTTGGCTTACCGCGTTTTTCAGCAGTACCACGTACTGATCGAAAGACTCGATTTGCCCCTGCAGTTTGATTCCGTTAACCAGAAAGATTGAAACCGGAATACGTTCCTTTCTCAGCGCATTGAGAAAAGGGTCTTGTAGCGAATGCCCTTTTGACATGGCAGTTCTCCTCAGCATCCAAATATAAAAAGTAGCGCCCAACGTTTCGGGCAATCAGCGCATTGAATCCGCGTCCCGCGGACGTTCAATTCAATGTTATAACCCGGTCATCCAAGACCCACTTCGAGACCGGCCATCCCTGACTCCGGGCCCTGAATCCGTTCATTGACTCATCCGGCAACATGACCTTGAAAAAGTTTCACCCCAGATCATTCTCACCGCTACTAAACACGGATTTACAAACCTGCGCAAGCCGCGCCGCGCACGCTATGCGCTGGTTCTCCTCGGTACTGTCGTACCACTGTAATCCGGGCCATTTTCGCAGCCAGGTGAGCTGCCGTTTCGCCAGCTGGCGTGTGGCAATGATACCTTTTTCGACCATGGTCGGGTAATCCCATTGGCCATCCAGATAAGCCCATACCTGTCGGTAGCCCACGGCTTTGATCGCCGGCAGGTTCTCGTGCAAGTCACCGCGGGCAAACAGTCTTTCCACCTCCTCCAGCAACCCTTCCCGCAACATGGCGTGGAACCGTTGCTCGATACGCCGGTGCAACTCCTGTCGCGGCGGCGCCACCGCCAGACTCAGCACCGGCGAAGCCAGGCCGCTGAAACGATAAAAACCCTGCTCCAGCGCTTCCGCGCGAGTCTCGTGCCGGGCGTGGAATGCCGACAGCGGCTCACCGGTGAGCCGGTACACTTCCAACGCGCGCTGCAGCCGTTGCCGGTCGCCGGGTTTGAGACGCCCGGCGGTGACCGGATCGACGCGCGCCAATTCCGCGTGCACCGCGGGCCAGCCCGCCTGTTCGGCCAGGGCGGCGATTTCCGCCCGCACTGCCGGGTCCGCCGGCGGCATCGGCGCCAATCCGTCCGCCAACGCCTTGAAATACAACATGGTGCCGCCTACCAGCAGCGGCACTTTACCGCGCCGCTGAATATCCTCGATCTCAGCCAGCGCGTCGGCACGAAAATCCGCCGCCGAATACGGTCGCGACGGATCCCGGAACCCCAATAATCGATGGGGCGCCTTCGCCAGTTCCTCCTTAGTGGGGCATGCGGCACCGATTTCCAACCCCCGATACACCAAAGCAGAGTCCACATTGATGATTTCCATCGGCAGCCGGCTTACGGCGTCCATGGCGAGAGCGGTTTTACCGGCCCCGGTTGGCCCCATCAGGAAGACAACGGGCCAGACGCCAGACGCCAGACGCCGGACGCTCAAAGGCCTGCTCTCTTTTTTTTCGCGTCCGGCGTCCGGCGTTTGGCGTCCGGCGTCCATTACTGCCCCCGCATGAACAGACGATCCAGGTCCTTGACGCTCATCTGGGTCCAGGTCGGGCGACCGTGGTTGCATTGCCCTGAACGCTCGGTGGCTTCCATGTCGCGCAGCAGGGCATTCATCTCCGGGATGGTCAGCTTGCGATTGGCGCGTACGCTGCCGTGGCAAGCCATGGAGGACAGCAGCGCATCCAGATGCTGCTCGATACGCTCACTGCTGCCGTGGGCGAGCAGATCGGAGAGCACGTCGCGGACCAGCGTCTCGCTATCGGCGTTGCGCAGCAATACCGGCACTTCCCGCACCATCAGGGTTTCCGGCCCCGCCCGTTCGACAGCGAAACCGAGGCGCTGGAACACTTCCGGCTGCTGCTCGGCGAAATCCGCCTCCCGCGAGGACACCGCCATCGACACCGGCACCAGCAGGGGCTGCCCACGCACTTTCTCCTCGGCCCAGTCGCGCTTGAGCCGCTCGTAGGTGATGCGCTCATGGGCCGCGTGCATATCCACCAGCACCATGCCGTGCTCGTTCTCGGCGATGATGAAAATACCGTGGATCTGCGCCACCGCGTAGCCCAGCGGCGGCGTCTGGCCCGGTTCCGGCACCGGCATCGGCGCGGCCCCCGGTCGCGGCGTCACCAGCGAACCATAAGCGCTGGCCTGACGGTCGCCGTCGGCGATGGATGGCGACGGGCGATAAGCCGGCGCCGCGCCCCCACCCTGGTAGCCATGCCCACTGACGCCCGCCCCGCTGTCGCGGGTCTGAGTCAACGGCATCGCGCCCTGGGTCGGCGCCGACCAGGATGGCATCGTCCGCGCCGATGCCGGCACCTCCATGCGGTCCGCCGGGCGTACCTCGGCGATCGCCCGGTGCAGGGTCCGATAGAGGAAGTCATGGACCATGCGCTGCTCGCGGAAACGCACTTCGTGCTTGGTGGGGTGCACGTTCACATCCACCAGTGCCGGGTCCAATTCCAGGAACAGCACGAACGCCGGATGCCGGCCATGGTAGAGCACGTCGGAATAGGCCTGCCGCACCGCGTGGCTAACCACCTTGTCGCGGATCACCCGGCCATTGACGTAAAAGTACTGCAGATCCGCCTGGGAGCGGGAGAAGGTCGGCAGCCCGAGCCAGCCATGCAGGCGCAGGCCAGCGTGGGACACCTCCACCGGCATCGATTGTTCCATGAAGGCACTGCCGCACAATCGCGCCACCCGGGCGGCCCGTAGCGCCTCGTTGTCGCCACTGGGCAGTTGATGCACTACTTTCTGGTTGTGGCTGAGCCGGAATCCGGTCTGAAATTCGCTCAGGGCAATGCGCCGGAACACCTCTTCCAGATGGTTGAATTCGGTTTTCTCGGTACGCAGGAAACGGCGCCGGGCCGGCGTATTGAAGAACAGGTCGCGCATGGTCACGGTGGTACCGCGCGGATGCCCCGCCGGCGTCACCGAAGGGGCCATGTCGCGACCTTCCACCACCACTTCCCAGCCTTCCGCCTGCTCACCGGTGTTGCTGGTCAGCCTCAGCCGCGACACCGAGCTGATCGCCGCCAGCGCCTCGCCGCGGAATCCCAGGGTGCCGATGGCTTCCAGGTCCTCGGCCACATGGATTTTGCTGGTGGCATGCCGGGACAACGCCAGAGGCAGTTCGTCCCGCTCGATGCCACCGCCATCGTCACGAACCCGGATCAGCTTGGTACCGCCCTGCTCCACATCCACGCTGATCTGCCGGGCGCCGGCATCGAGGGCGTTTTCCAGCAGTTCCTTGAGTACCGATGCCGGCCGCTCCACCACCTCGCCAGCGGCGATCTGGTTGGCAAGGCGGGAATCCAGCAATTGAATCTTGGACAAAATGGTCTCCCGGGGTCGCGGCCCCTGCGTTATTTCCGCTTTCCGGGGTCAGGAGCCCGGAATGGTCAACAATTGCCCCACCACAATGCGGTCACCGTTGATATTGTTGGCGGCGCGCAGGGCGTCCTCGGACACCTGATGGGCACGGGCGATGGCGGACAGCGTATCACCAGGCTGGATGCGGTATTGGTCCCCCTGCTGCCGGCGCTGGGCGGCGAAATAGCTGTTCGGCGCCGGGTGGGTCTGGAAATAGCGTTTCACGCCATTGGTCACCGCCCGGGCGATACGGGCCTGGTGGGTACTGGAGCGCAGCAGCCCTTCTTCTTCCCGATTGGAGATAAACCCGGTCTCCACCAGCACCGAGACCATTTCCGGTTCCTTGAGCACGGCGAAACCGGCCTGCTCCACCGTGGTCCGGTTACCGTGCAATTTGGTGACGCCGTCAAACTCCTGCAGGATCTGCCGCCCCAGATAGAGGCTGTGGGCCATGGAGCCAGACATACGCATGTCCGCCAGCACGCTGAGCAGATTGGAGTCGTCCTTCTCTTCTTCGTAGACCCCGGCGACGCGGTCGGATTCGTTGGCGATCTTGGCCAGATAGCGGGCGCGGGCACTGGTGGCGCCGCTGTTCGAGAGCGCGAACACACTGGCACCCCGGGCACGGGCATCGGTAAAGGCATCGGCGTGGATCGAGATGAACACGTCGGCGTGGTTGTCCTCACGGGCGATACGCCGGCGCTCGGCCAGCGGCACATAGTAGTCGCCATCACGAACCAGCACCGCGCGCATGCCCGGCTCGTTGTTGATCATGTTGTACACCTTCTTGGCGATCTGCAGCACCACCACTTTTTCCTTGGTGCCGCGCGGCCCCCTGGCGCCGGGGTCCTCGCCGCCGTGGCCGGCATCCACGGCGATGATCATTTCACGGGGTTTTTCCGCCGAGGCCTTGGGTTTGGGAATGGTCTTCGCCGGCGGCGGATCCTTGTCGAAGAGATCCACCACCAGGCGCCAGCCGTGCGGCGCCACCGGCTTGAGCAGATTGGTGCGTGGGCGCACCGCCGCCTTGAGATCGAACACGATACGGGTTTTGTCCGCATGCTGTCCCACCCGGATATCGGCCACCGGCCCGTTACCCGCATCCAGCGTTTTGACGTCGAAGTCAAAGTCGGTGTCCATCAGATCCACCACCACCCGATCCGGGCCGGTGAGAATGTCCACCTTGTGTTCCACCGGATCGGGCAGATCGAACACCACCCGGGTATGATCCGGGGCCCGGTGCATGCGCACGGAGTCCACTTTCACCGCCGCCTGCGCCGCCATCGTCAGAAGGCCGCCCAGCGTACCGATGAGCAGACGCCATGCCATCGTTCCCCAGGCGGACTTTCGCTGATTTACACCCATAGTTCGGCTATGCCCACTCCAAATTCGCATTACGCCCCGGCGGCTGCACGGTCAGTGTCACGGTGAGATCCGGCGCCGGAATCACACCCTCGCCTTTTTGCGGCCATTCCAACACACACAGCCCATGGCCGTCGAAATAATCCCGAATGCCGATCAATTCCAGCTCCTCGGGGTCCGCCAGCCGGTACAAGTCAAAATGATAGATATGGACGCCATCGAGCTCATAGGGTTCCACCAGTGTATAAGTGGGGCTCTTCACCGCCCCTTGGTGGCCCAGCCCTCGCAGCAGCCCGCGCATCAGGGTTGTTTTGCCCGCCCCCAGGTCCCCCAGCAGGTAAACGCACTGGCCGGTTTTGAGCACGGCGGCCAATTCCGCGCCCAACGCCAGAGTGGCCGTCTCGTCCGCCAGATAGCGGGACCCGCTTGGTTTATTTTCCATTCAATTCCCATCGTAACGGCAGCAAAAGATCAGTGGCCAACAGCCCGCGCTCGCCGTGCTCGGCGGCGGCCCGGTCGGCGGCCCGGGCATGCGCCATGGCCCCAAGAGCCGCGGCCTGGTACGGCGGAAGGCCCTGGGCCAGCAGCGCGGCGATGACACCGGTAAGCACATCGCCCATACCGCCGCTGCCCATGCCGGGATTGCCATCGCTGACCAGGGCACAACCGTCTTTACCGCGCACCAGGGTACCGAGCCCCTTGAGCAGGGCGGTGCCGCCGTAACGGCTGGCCAGCGCTTCCACGGTGGCGAAGCGATCCTGTTGCACGGCGGCGCTGTCGCTGCCCAACAGCCGCCCGGCCTCGCCGGGATGGGGCGTCAACACCCAATGATCGCTGGCGTCCACCCCCCACTCGGCCAGCAAGTTCAGGGCATCGGCATCCAGCACCAGCGGCAGGTCCGTCATCAACACACGCTTCAGCAATGTTTGCCCCCACTCGGCGGTGCCCAGCCCCGGCCCCACCGCCACGACCGTGGCACGTTCCAGCAAGGGCTCCAGATCCGCGACGTCATCCACCGCCCGCGCCATGATCTCCGGCTGCCGGGCCAGCACCGCCGTCAGATTCTCGGCGCGGGTGGCGAGACTGACCAGACCGGCGCCGCAGCGGGCGGCGGCCTGGGCACTCATGGAGGGCGCGCCGGCGAAACCATGGTCGCCGCCGACCACCAGCACGTGACCGTAATGCCCCTTGTGCCCGTCACGGCGCCGAGGCGGCAGCCAGCGCCGCAGATCCAATGGCGTCGGCCGCCATACCGGATCCGGTATCGCCTGATACACGGCCTCGCCCACGTTGAGACTGGAGAACAGCAGATCACCACTGTGGCATGGCCCCACCCCGGTGAGCAGCCCGCGGTTCACGCCGATGAAGGTAATGGTGCAATCCGCGCTCAACACGGCACCGGCGCTGGCCCCGGAGTCCGCCGACAAACCGGAGGGAACATCCAGAGCCAACACCGGTTTGCCCAGGGCATCAATGGCCTGCAGCAAGGCCCGCATGTCTTCGCGCAACGTCCCGCTGATACCGGTTCCCAGCAGGCCGTCCACCAACAGCGGCGCGGACCCCGGCAGGTTGTCCAGATTCAGCGGCAGCATCGGCACCCCGGCGTCGCGCGCCGCCTCCGCCATCACCAGGGCATCGCCGCCAAGCTGGTCCAGCGGACGCCATTGATAGACCACGGGGCGCAACCCGGCCTCCTGGGCCAGACGCGCCACCACGTAGCCGTCACCGCCATTATTACCGGCGCCGCACAGGATCGCCGGTTCACGCACCTCCGGCCAGCGCTGCAACATCAGATCAAAGGCAGCCTGACCCGCCCGGGCCATCAGGCTGGCACCGCTGACACCGCCGGCGATGGCGAGACGGTCCAACTCCCGGGTTTGGGCGGCGCTGTAGAGTCGATTGGGTAACGGTGCCAGGGTCATCGCTGCTATCCTGTGGCGAACAGCCTCTATTATACGTTGACCACGTACAGTTCTCGATCACTCCATGGATTTCACTCATTTCAAAACACAACTGGCCGAACAGGCCAGGCTGTTGGGCTTCCAGCAACTGGGCGTGGCCGACATTGACCTCGGTGACGCCGAGGCGAGACTGCGGCGCTGGCTGGACGCCGGATACCACGGCGAAATGAAGTGGATGGAAGCCCATGGGCACAAACGCTCAAGGCCGCGGGAGCTGGAACCCGATACCCTGCGGGTGATTTCCCTGCGCATGAATTATCTGCCACCGGACACCCAGCCGGTAAAACTGCTCAGGCAGGGCGAGAAAGCCTATGTCTCCCGCTACGCCCTGGGCCGGGACTACCACAAACTGGTGCGCAAGCGGCTGGCGACACTGGCGCGCTGGATCCGCGAGCAAGTCAGCGACAGCGAGCTGGCCCGGGCGTTCGTTGACAGCGCACCGGTAATGGAAAAGCCGCTGGCCGCCAAAGCCGGACTGGGCTGGCAAGGCAAACACACGCTGCTGCTCAATCAGGAAGCCGGCAGTTGGTTTTTTCTTGGCGAGATCTATACCGACCTGCCTCTGCCGGTGGACCAGCCGGTGGAAGACCGCTGCGGCAAATGCTCCGCCTGCATGACGGTCTGCCCCACTGACGCCATCGTTGCCCCCTATCAACTGGACGCCCGGCGCTGTATCTCCTACCTGACCATTGAGCACCCGGGCGCCATCCCGGAGTCCCTGCGCCCCGGCATTGGCAACCGCATCTTCGGCTGCGATGACTGCCAGCTCATGTGCCCCTGGAACCGGTTCGCGCGGTTCACCGACGAGAGCGACTTCCACCCTCGACATCAGTTGGAAAACAGCGATCTGGTTACTCTTTTTCTATGGGACGAAGCCACGTTTCTGCGTTGCACCGAAGGCTCGCCAATCCGCCGCGCCGGCTATCAGCGCTGGCTGCGCAATCTGGCGGTGGCGCTGGGTAATGGCCCGGCCAGCACGGCGCCCATCGCGGCCTTGCGCTCGCGGCAGGCGGATCCCAGCGAGCTGGTACGTGAGCATGTGAACTGGGCCCTGAATCGCCTGTTGATGGGGCACAACGTCGCCGAAGGGGATGCCGGATCAAGTCCCGCATGACGTTTTCAGAGGCTCCCGGGGCCGAACAGTCTCTGGATCGGGGAACCTTTTTCCTGTGTAAAGACCCTACGTTTTATCCGACAATCAAGTGACGTTCTGTCAGGGAGAGTCCAATGAGGAAAGTCAGTCTGTTGATCCCGGTGTTGGCCGCCGGCCTACTCAGTGCCTGCGGCAAGGGCCCAAACGAGGCGGCGGAATATCGTGAATCCGTATTCAAGGCCACGGCCTGGCACTTCGGCACTCTGGGGGCCATGGCCAAGGGCGAGCAGCCCTTCGATCAAGCGGTGTTCGAGGAAAAAGCCGACATCGTGGCGCAACTGTCAGGTCTGCCCTGGGAAGGCTTCGCGGACGCCGGCTCCGCCGATGGCAGCCACGCCAAACCGGCGATCTGGGAGAACCGCGCCGACTTTGATGGCAAAGCCCGGGACTTCCAGAATGCCGCCGCCGAACTGGCGGAGATGGCCGGAAGCGCCGATCAGCAGGCCCTGTTCGCGCAAGTGGGCAAGGTCGGAGAAACCTGCCGCGCCTGCCACACCGAATATCGCGAACGTTAGAGTCTGTGTGTGACCTTTGCGCCACCGGGCCGCCACTGGCGGCCCGGTCAGCTCACCAACCAGTAAATCGCCCCGGCCACCGGCAAGGCCACCAGTAATGCCCGCCACCAAGGCACGAAAGCCTGGTCCGGGCCGGCCTTATCAGGCACCCGCTTACGCCCGGTCAGCATGGCCACCAGCAACGGCTCCCCCAATAGCCGATGCAGCAGCACCGCCGCCACATGCGCCACGATCAGAATCAACAGCAGATCGAAATTCAGAAAGTGCACATCGGTGAGCGCGCGGGCCGTGGCGCCGCCAACCTGGTTGCTCAAAGGCCCCTCCAGTGAAATATCGTCGGTGGCGAACAGGCCGGTAACGGTCTGCACCAGCAAAGACAGCAACATCAGCATGACCATCCAGCCGCCCAGCGGATTGTGGCCGGTAAACACCGGGGCCCGCCCACGAACCAAGGCCTTGCTATATTCCAGGGTACGTCTGGGCCCGGCCAGAAACGCCGTGAAACGACTATGGCGGGAACCCCACAGCCCCCAGATAATCCGGAAAATCACCAGGCCCAGCACCAGATAGCCGGCGCGCATGTGCCAGACCATCAACTGCTCACCCTTGCCCCCGGAATACCAGAGGAAACCGATACCCGCCACCAGCAACCAATGAAACAGGCGGGTGGGCAGGTCCCAGACCCGAATGGTGTCCATATTTTCTCCTTTCGATCAGCGCACTCCGTGGCCGGCCAACACCCGGCTTAACAAGGGACGCTATTCGCGGATGAAATGTTCCCGGTAGTAGGCCAGCTCGGCGATCGATTCACGGATGTCATCCAGCGCCAGATGTTTGTTCTCTTTCTTGAAACCGGACAGTATCCCCGGTTTCCAGCGCGTGGCCAGTTCCTTCAAGGTTGAGACATCCAGATTACGGTAGTGGAAAAACGCTTCCAGGGCGGGCATGTAACGTGCCAGGAAACGGCGGTCCTGGCAGATGCTGTTGCCACACATCGGTGACATCTTTTCATCCACGTATTGCTCCAGGAACAACAGCGTCTGCCGCTCCGCCTCCGCCTCGTCCACGCGGCTGGCGCGCACCCGCTCGGTCAACCCGGAGTTACCATGGTGGCGGGTATTCCATTCGTCCATGGCCGCCAAACGTTCGTCGCTCTGATGCACCGCCAGCACCGGCCCCTCCGCCAGCACGTTCAGATTGGCGTCGGTAACGATAGTGGCAATCTCAATGATGCGATCCTGCTCGGGGCTCAGACCGGTCATTTCCAGGTCGATCCAGATCAGGTTGTCTTTCGAAGGCATCTCACGGGTCCTGTATGGAGATAAATTTAAACGCCATGGTACCAGAATGACCCTGACGCTTGACGCCGAAAGCCTGGAGCGCTCACACGCAACACGCTTGCACGCAACACGCGGAAAATCAAAAGCAGCGAGGTCCACGGACAAACGCTTAAAGCCCTACTGCTGCCACAGAGAGCACCACGACGCTTCTGCTCCCAGGTTCTATCCTGGCGTGCAAGCGTGTTGCGTGCATGCGTGCAAGCGCACTCGCCTCTCAACCGTGCCATAATGGCGCCACCTCAACCGACCTCCTCGCGAACGCATGGCGAAACGCAATCTCAACCGGCGACAGCGCTGGCGCATTGAAAAGATCCAGGCCGAGCGCCGCGATCGCATGCAGCGCAAAGCGGAAAAAGAGCAGCCGGTGGCCACCAACCTCGGTGAGGAACAGTGGGGTACCGTGATCGCCCACTTCGGTGGCCAGGTATTGGTGGAAGCCCAGGACGGCACCCCGGCCCGCTGTCATTTCCGCGCCAATCTGGAACAACTGGTGGTCGGTGACCGGGTGCTCTGGCACCCGCCACGCAGCGAGGGCACCGGCGTGGTCACCGCCGTGGAGCCGCGCCATACGGTACTGAAACGCCCGGACAACTACGGCAACCTGAAGCCCGTGGCCGCCAACGTGGACCGCCTTCTGGTGGTGTTCGCCCCGCGCCCGGCGCCTTCCAGCGCCCTGCTCGACCGCTATCTGGTGGCGGCGGAGCTGTCCGGTATCGAACCGGTGCTGGTGCTGAACAAGACCGATCTGCTGGACGACAACCGCGATCAGGCCAAGCACATCTGCGCGCTCTACCGCCACCTCGGCTACCAGGTGATCACCTTGTCCGCCCATGGCGACGGCCAGCAGCTGGCCCCCCTGCGCGCCGCCCTGGCGGATGCCACCAGCGTCTTCGTCGGCCAGTCCGGGGTCGGCAAATCCTCCCTGGTGAATGCCATCCTGCCGGAGGCGGATCTGGCGGTGGGCGAGATATCGGAGATGTCGGGGCTGGGCCAGCACACCACCACCACCGCCCGTTTGTTCCATTTCCCCAAAGGCGGCCACCTGATCGATTCTCCGGGAATTCGCGAATTCGGCCTCTGGCACATCGATGAGCAGGAGCTGTTGCACGGCTATCGGGAACTGTCCGAGCAGGCTGGCCATTGTCGCTTCCGTAACTGCACTCACCGGCATGAACCCGGCTGCGCACTGCTCGCGGCCGCCCAGAACGATGCGTTCATACACGAACGCCTGCACAACTACTTCCAGATCGCCGACACCCTGGACGACGAGGCCCGCGCGCGCTACTGAGCGATGCCTCGAGATTCCCCCTCCTGGATAAAGGCCGGCGGATATTGGACAATGAAACCCTGTATGAGGCGGTGAAAATTTATTCACTCCTCCAAATTCCCGACCCACGACTGTTTGATTGACTTATGCCCCTGCCCCTGTTGCTGGAACCCGCCGAACTGGCCAATCACCTTGATGATGCCGGGCTGTTGATCGTTGATCTGAGTAAAGAGCAGGTTTACGCCCAGGCCCATGTGCCCGGTGCCGTGCACCTGGACTTCAAACGCCTGCAGAAGGGCACCCAGCCGGCCCCGGGGCTACTGCCCGACGACGATGCCTTGTCCGACCTGTTCTCCGAACTGGGGCTGACCCCGGACACCCAGGTGGTGGCCTACGATGACGAAGGCGGCGGCTGGGCCGGGCGATTGCTGTGGACCCTGGACTACCTTGGCCACGCCCACTACTCCTACCTCAACGGCGGGATCCACGCCTGGCTGGCGGCGGACCTGCCCACCAGCAGCGAACCCCATACCCCCACACCCAGCGATTATGAGGTCAGCCTGCACAAGGCCGGCGTCAACGTGGACCTGGAGACGGTGCTGGCCGAATACCAGAACCCCGACGTGGTGATCTGGGACGCCCGCTCCGAGGAGGAGTACGCGGGCATCCGCGCCTTTGCCCAGAAAGGCGGCCACATTCCTGGCGCGGTGCACTATGAGTGGACCGACGCCATGGACAAGAACGATCACCTGCGGGTGCGCGACCTGGATACCCTGCGCCGGGAACTGGCCGCCCAGGGTATCACCGCCGACCGCCGGGTGATCACCCACTGCCAGACCCACCACCGCTCCAGCTTTACCTGGCTGGTGGGCAAGCTGCTGGGGTTCCCTCATATCGCCGGCTACGCCGGTTCCTGGGCGGAATGGGGCAATCACCCCGACACCCCGTTCGAAAAGTCCGAATAACAACCGACCGCATTCCGAGGTGCTCTTGAAGGACTTATGGCAACGTCTGTTCGTCGCTCTGCAATATCTGCTGCCCCACCACGCCTTGTCACGATTGGTGGGCATTCTGGCCCGCAGTGAAACACCCTGGGTGAAGGACACTTTCATTGGTTTGTTCATCCGCCGTTTTCAGGTCGATCTGTCCGAGGCGGAGATCACCGAAGCCGGGCGCTATCCCCATTTCAACGCGTTCTTTACCCGAGCCCTGCGCGACGGCGCCAGACCATTGCCGGAACAGGCCGATGCCATCGCCTGCCCGGCGGACGGCACCATCAGCCAACTTGGCGCCATCGAAGGCGACCGTATCTTCCAGGCCAAGGGACACAACTACAGCCTGTTCCAGCTACTGGGGGGCGACCATGACCTGGCCACGGAATTCCTCGGCGGCCAGTTCGCCACCGTTTATTTATCGCCAAAGGATTATCACCGGGTGCATATGCCCGCCACCGGCACCCTGCGGGAAACCCGCTATGTGCCGGGTCGACTGTTCTCGGTGAATCAGGCCACCACCGAACGGGTGCCCGGCCTGTTCGCCCGCAACGAACGGCTGGTGTGCGTTTTCGATACCGGGCAAGGCCCGATGGCGGTGATTCTGGTGGGTGCCATGATCGTCGCCGGCATCGAGACGGTGTTCTCCGGCCAGGTCACGCCCCTGCCCCGCCGGGTGACGCACGGCGACTACCGGAATCGTCAGCCGATCACGCTGCAACGCGGCGAGGAACTGGGTCGTTTCCTGCTGGGCTCCACCGCCATTGTGCTGTTCGCCCGTGGCCACGCGGAATTCGATGCCGCCCTGAGCGCCGAAAGCCCGGTGCGCATGGGACAGATGATGGGGACGCTGCGCTAGCGCCCCACGGCCCGGTTATTCCGCCAGCGGCAGGCGGATCACCAGGGTGAAGCCCTGCCCTTCGCCGGCGCTTTCCGCCCAGATCCGTCCGCCGCTCTGTTCGATCATCACCCGCGCCATCGCCAGAGACAGGCCAAACCCGTCCTCGTGATGGCGTGAACCCATGATGAAGAAGGGTTCGAACAGACTCTCCAACTGATCCGTGCCGACACCGCTTCCGTTATCACGCATGCGGATTTCGCCCACGCCATCCAGGCGCTGACTACTGATATCGATGTCCTCTCCGGCGGGACTGAAACGGATGGCGTTGTCCAGCGCCATCGCCAGCACCTCTTGCAGCTCGCTCTCGTTGGCACGCACTCGCAGCCTCTCCGACACCCGGTTCCGCACCGTCAGTCCGCGCTGCTCGAGACACTCGACACGGCTGGTGGTGAGCGCTTCCACTAACCAGTAAGGGTCGCACACGGTGATCAGCGTGGGGCTCTCCCGGTCCGACAGGTCGAAATAGCGCAACGACGTGCTCACCAGTCCCATCAAACGCTGCTGCCCCTTGCGCACCAGATTCCAGGTATCACGGCGGTCATCCTCTTCGCTCAGAGTATCCGCCGCGCCCAGCCAGTTGATGGGGGTGTTCAATTCGTGGCTGACGTACTGCAGGAAGGTGGATTTGTCCCGGTTCACACGTTCCATTTCCGCCACATGGCGTTCCAGGTTGCGGCGGGATTCCTCGAACAGACTGTTGCGTTCACGTTCCAGGAAGCGAATGCGGTCCCCCAGCGCCAGCGACAGCATTACCACCACCCACAACGTGGCCAGATGCGGCAGGATGGTGATGAAGGAGGTATAGGGCAGCCAGCCGACGATACCGAGGATGAAAATAAACACCAGCAGCATGAACACCCACCAGGCCAGCACGAACAAGCGCGCCGCCCGGTATCCCTGGGATAGAACCATCCAGCCAAGCCAGCTGAACAACACCACGGTGACCCCCACCAGAGCGGTGGACAAATAATAGGACCAGGGTGGCGCGATCATCAGTTGCACCACCAGCAGCACCAGCGCGCCGATCAGATAGTGCCGCAACACACGGTCGTAGCGCGGAAAGCGCACGCGCAATTCCAGGAAGGCCCGGGAGTACATGGCCAGCGCCGGACAACTGATGTAAATGCCAAGCCAGTAATATTCATTGAGCTTGGGCCACATCGGCCAGACAAACTGCAAACCGAAGCCATTGATATTGAGGATGAAGATCACCATCCCCACCAGGAAAGCCACGAAATACAGATACACCGGCTCCCGCAGCGACAATGCCAATAGCGCGTTGTAGATCACCATGATCAGCAAACACCCATAGAACACTCCGTAGAGCAGGGTATCCCGATAGGTGTATTCCACCAGCCCGGTGCTGTTGTAGAGCACCGGCGACAGATTGATCGCTCCCTTGCCGCTGACTTTCACATAAAAGGTGCGCGGCCCGGTCTGGTCGGTGTCCAGTGGAAAGATAAAGGCCCGGTGATTCATCATCCGCATGTGGAACGGCAACGTGTCCCCCATGGCCACTTCATCGTAGCCACCATCCGGGCGCGGTGCGTACAGAGTGATGTGATCGAGAATCGGGTAGCGCTCCACCAAATACCAGCTCTGGTCCGTCACCTTGCTGGTGTCGAGCGTGAACCGCAGCCAGATCACGCTGCTGGTAAAACCGAAGTTGGGCTCCTCCGCCGTATTGACGGTAAAGCGGCTGGAAAAATCCTCACGCACTTGAGACAAATCCCACTGCCCCTCGGGATCCACCAGTACATCCATGGATTTGGCCACCGCCACCTCATTCCGGTGGCCATCCGGCACCACCACCGGCGCGGCCCAAAGCCGCGCGGCGCACAGAGCCAGCCCCAGGAACAGCAGGAAGTTACGGAACTTTACCAATCGTCGTTCCCCAAATGGTCATAAGAGCCTGGCCATTACGCCACCGCCTTGCCCGTATTGGAGGTAGAATACCGGCAGCGCGTCACCGCCGTCTTGTCCAATACCTCAAAAGTGCCGAAGGCGATTTTCTCAATGGCCCACGGCGGCCATCAGGCAAAAATCGCTCCACCGCGGCGGCACAAACGCCACGGCCCGGGCTCAAAAGGTTATCATCGTTATCATGGTGTCGAACGGGCCTGGGCTTCGTTACGATTACACCAACTCGTTATCATCGGGGCCCGAGGGCCCGGGCGCAAGGAGAGCACCGTCATGGGACGTGCAATCAAGATCATTGTCATCGTAATCCTGGCCGTCGTGGTACTCCTGGCCGCGGCGATTTTCGTCGTCACCCAGGTGATCGACCCCAACGATTTCAAGCCGCAGATCGAGGAGCAGGCGCGCCAGAACGCCAACCTGGACCTCGCCATTCCCGGCGATCTCTCCTGGCAGTTCTGGCCCTCCCTGGGCGTCAGCCTGGGCCGCACCGAGGCCCGCATCGCCGATGAGGAAGAACTGTTCGCGGCTCTCGACAATGCCAGTGTCAGCGTCGCCGTGTGGCCCCTGCTGCTCGGCAAGGTGGAGATGGACGGCGTACTGATCGACGGCCTGGAAGTGAATCTGCGCGAGGATCAGCAAGGCGGCAACTGGGAAAGGATCGGTCCCCGGGGCGAGGCCAGCCAGGATCAGGCCGGCGAGGAACAGGAAACCGCCAACGGCGGCGAGGAGAGCAGTACCCTCGATATTCCTCTGACGATTCCTTCCGTGGACATCACCAACGGCCGCATCAGCTATCGCAACGCCACCGATGGCACCGATATTCGCGTCGAGCATTTCAATTTCAACGCCCGCGATGTCAGCCTGGACGAGCCATTTCCGCTGGAAATGTCGCTTCGCTATCAGGACCAGAGCGACCTGCGCGTGGATCTGAACCTGAAAACCACGCTGGCCGCCGACCTGGATGCCAACCACTTCGTGCTGGCCCCCATGGTGCTGGACGCCAATATCGCCGGCGCCACCACCCAGCCCGTGGATGTGCACCTGGAACAAGCGTTGGACGTGAACCTGGAGGAGGACAGCGCCAGTCTCACCAACCTGGTGCTGCAGGCCGCCGGCACGCGCACCACCGGCGAAGCGCGAATTACCGGACTCACCGGCGACATGGTGGTGGCCGGCCAACTCGACACCGAGCCCTTCAACCTCAACACGGTATTGAAGGCGCTGGGCGAGCCGGCCATCGAGACCCGCGGCGACAGCGCCCTCAACAAAGTGGCGATGAGCGCCACCCTGTCGGGCCCGGCCAACAGCGTCGTCGCCAACCCTCTCACCGTTACTCTCGATGACAGCACGATTAACGGCAGCGCCGGACTGCGGAACCTGGAAACCGGCAAGATCGCCTTCGATCTGACCATGGACAAGATCGTGTTGGACCCGTATCTGCCGCCGGAAAGCCCCGCCGAGGACAAACCCGTCGCCGGAGGTGACGCCGGCAAGAGCGGCGGCGCCTCCAACCTCACCGAAGCGGAACTGATTCCGGTGGAGACCCTGCGCCCGTTACTGCTGGACGGCAAATTCCGCATCGGCCATCTGACCTTCGAACAAATCGAGGCCAGCGACCTGAGTTTCGCGGTGTCCGCCGCCAATGGTGTACTGAAACTGACCCAGGCCAGCGGCAAGACCCTGAACGGGGATTTCAACGCCAGCGGCACCCTCAACGTGGCCGGCAAAACCCCTCGGATCAGCGCGCGCACCAAGGTGAATCGCATGCAGATCCAGCCCATCGCCAAGATGGCCATGAAGGACGACCTGGCCACCGGGCTGTTCAGCATGGACGGCAGTTTCAACGCCAGCGGCAACAGCCAGAAGGCGCTGGTGGAATCCGCCAAGGGCAACGTCAGTCTGGGCCTGGCCGACGGTACCGTGCGCGGCCTGAATCTGTACAACACCCTGGTGGGCGGCATCAACGATACCCTTGGCGGGCTCAAGGGACTGACCGCGCTGATTCCCAACCAGGAATCCGGCAAGCTGCCCCCGGTGCTTTCCGAGGACACCAAGATCATCGACCTGACCAGTAAAACGCGGCTGGACAAACAGGTCGCCTATCTGGAAAGCCTGGACGCCACGCTGGAGAAAGGCACCCTCTCCGGTAATGGCTGGTTCAACATCCTGACCCAGCAGTTCGACATGCGCATTGGCATGAAGTCCCCTGAACTGGACGGCGGCAAGTATCTGGGCGACGCCACCTGGCCCCTGCGCTGCCAGGGCAGCCTGGAAAGCAGCCCGGCCAAATGGTGCGGCCCGGACAGAGACGGCTTCCGCAAGATCGCCCAGCAAGCCGCCACCAATGCCGCCAAGGGCAAATTGAAGGACAAACTCGGCATCGATGCCGAAGGCGATACCACCGAGGAAGTGCTGAAAAACGCCGCCGGGCAAAAAGCCCGGGAGGAAATCGAGAAGCAGCGCGACAAACTCAACGAAAAACTGGGCGACAAACTCAAGGGGCTGTTCAACTGAGTACCGCGACCACCGCCTTCAGTGACGCCGTGCTGGCCTGGTACGACCAGCACGGCCGCAAGGATCTGCCCTGGCAGCATCCCCGCACCCCTTACCGGGTGTGGGTGTCGGAAATCATGCTGCAGCAGACCCAGGTGATCACCGTCATCGACTA
The DNA here is from genome assembly GCF_009846745.1 of Alcanivorax xiamenensis. NCBI lineage: Bacteria > Pseudomonadati > Pseudomonadota > Gammaproteobacteria > Oceanospirillales > Alcanivoracaceae > Alcanivorax > Alcanivorax xiamenensis. The sequence goes on from NZ_AQPF01000003.1 coordinate 184,287, forward strand.
CTTCCAGCGTTTCATGGAGGTTTTCCCGGATGTGCATAGCCTGGCCACCGCCGAGGTGGATCAGGTGCTGCATCTGTGGACCGGGCTGGGCTACTACGCCCGTGCCCGCAATCTGCACAAAGCGGCCCGGCAACTGGTCGATGACCATGGTGGCGAGTTCCCGCAAACCGTGGAGGACGTGGCCACCCTGCCCGGTATCGGCCGCTCCACCGCCGGCGCCATCCTGGCGCAAAGCCGTGGCGTGCGCGCGCCGATCCTGGATGGCAACGTGAAACGGGTACTGACCCGTCTGCACGCGGTGGCCGGCTGGCCCGGCCAGAAAGCGGTGGAGAACCGGCTCTGGGAACTGGCCGAGCACTATACGCCGCATCAGCGCCTGGCGGACTATACCCAGGCGATGATGGATCTGGGCGCCACGCTGTGCACGCGGCGACGTCCGGCCTGCGGCGAATGTCCGCTGCACCGGCGCTGCCAGGCCCACACCGACGGCAACCCCGAGCAGTTTCCCGGACGCAAGCCGGCCAAGACCAAGCCGGTTCGCCAGGCCCGTATGCTGATCCTGCAAAGTGACGATGGCAGCGTCTGGCTGGAGCCGCGCCCACCCAGCGGCATTTGGGGCGGCCTTTGGTGTTTCCCCCAGCAGGACCCGGAGGAATCACCGGAGAACGTGCTGACACAACGGGGCCTGACCGAACGCCATCGGGAAACCCTGACGCCGTTCCGGCACACCTTCAGCCATTTTCACCTGGACGTGGAGCCGGCGCTGATTCAGGTGGCGGGCACCGGTGCCCGACTGGAGGAAGAGCATGGGCGCTGGGTGGATCCCGATGCTCCCGGCGAGTTGGGCCTGGCCGCCCCGGTAAAAAAATTGCTCAGTGGGCTGCGTCAACCGCGCCAACAGAGCATGCTGTAACCTGAAAACCCTGAACCATCTTGAGGATGCCATGACCCGCACCGTATTCTGTCGTAAATATCAGGAACGTCTGGAAGGCCTGGACCGGCCTCCCTTTCCTGGCGCCAAGGGCCAGGACATTTACGACCATGTGTCACGCAAGGCCTGGCAGGAATGGCTGCAACATCAGACCTTGCTGATCAACGAGAAACATCTCAACGTGATGGACCCCAAGGCGCGCGCCTTCCTCGACGAACAACGTGATCGTTTTTTCAACAACGAAAACGTGGAACAAGCGGAAGGCTACACCCCGCCTTCGGAAGAAAATGACCAATAAATAACCGCACTTGACGACGCCCAACGGAGTCGCTTTAATACGCGCCCTGACGCCCGGATAGCTCAGTCGGTAGAGCAGGGGATTGAAAATCCCCGTGTCGGTGGTTCGATTCCGCCTCCGGGCACCATACAAAAAAGCCTCGCTCGCAAGAGCGGGGCTTTTTTTTGGTTCATCGCGGTTTAGCGGGAAGTTTCGCTCCAGGAGAAATCAGCCGGCGTTATCGCGGCCGTTGTCGTTGCGAGCCACGGCGGTGCCGTTTTCCTGCTCGGTAAGATCAAAATAGGCGGCGTACTGGTGCTGGAAGCGGCGCAATTCGTCCGCTTGCAGCCGTTCGCGGGACGGCAGCGAGGCGGTCATCGGGTTCAGCGGTCGGCCATTGAGGCGCAGTTCGTAGTGTAGATGGGAACCGGTGCTGCGGCCGGTATTGCCACTCAGCGCGATGACATCACCCTGCGTCACCTCCTGCCCGGGCCGCACTTGCGCCTTTTGCAGATGCAAGTAGCGGGTCTGGTAACCCTGGCCGTGGTCGATCACCACGAAACGCCCCGCCAACGGATGGTAGGAGACCGTGCGCACCACGCCCTTGGCCGGCGCCAACACCCGGGTCCCCACCGGCATGGCGAAATCCGTACCCAGGTGAGGGGTCACCCGTCCGGTGATGGGGTGATGACGATGCAGATTGAACGGCGAACTGATGCGGTATTCGCTGTTGAAGGGAGTACGACGAAAGCCCGGCAGCAGGCTCTTGCCTTCCGGCGTATAAAAGCGGTCATCATCGAAGCGGGCGGCCCGCACCGAGATCAGTTCCCCCTCGTAATCAAAACCCGCCAACCGGGCCGAATAGGCCCCTTCGGCATCGTCGATATACTCCAGATCCACTAACAGAGAGAAGCGGTCGCCCTTGCGGGCCTTGCTTGCCAAAGGCAGTAATTCCCCCATCTCCGCGGCAATGGCCTGGGCACGACCGCCCAGGGAAGGCACCTCCGCCAGCGCGGCGGACAGGGAGGAACGAATCTCACCACGCACCGCCACTTGATGCAGATTCCGCTCATAGGTCAGCGCGCTCCGGTGCATCTGGCCATTGTGCAGATTCCATTCCCAACCCCTGGACGGATCCGTCCACAACCTCAGCGCCAGCAAGCGGCCCTCGCCATCGGCGCGCCACTCCAGGTGCTGGCCAGGACTGACCTGCCGCAGAATGTCCGCGCTTTTGGGGTCATTGAGCAAGGTGTACAGGGCGGCTTCCGGCAGCTGCCACTGATTGGTCCAGAGGTTGGCCAGGGAGTCCCCCTGGGCGATGGTGTAGTGCTCCCAGACCGTGGGGGCGGGGTCCACATCGACGGCGTACAGGTCGGAGTCCTCGATCAGGCCCAACAGAGCCCGGTCGGTCATCAAGGCAGCGTCACCGGAGGGCGCCCACCACCAGGAGGCAAGCGCGATGGCGGCCGCCAGAGCGGGCACCAAAGCGCGCAGCAGGGGCGGTCTTGAGGTCCGTGTTGTGGCGGTGGATTCCGTCATGACAACCGTGATCCGGGACCGACCTTGCCGGTCGGTCTGCTTCTATATTCATGAACAAGGGTTCAGGACCAAGCGGCCGTGACCCGGCCAGGGCGCGAACAAGGGCGCCACCATACCCGATCCCGACGTCAGGCCCAAGCGCCGGAAACACCGGGTTGGAGGCCGCTCGGCCAGCAGGCATCCCGGTTATCGACAACCGCATGACGATTTGGTTGCAAATCCGCTTTTGACTCAGGGCAACAGACTTTCTATATTGCTTGGCCCGGCGGCCCAGCCGCCGGATCGTTCTCGGGGCGGGGTGAAAGTCCCCACCGGCGGTGAGGGAGCCTCTCCCAAGCCCGCGAGCGCCCGCGGCCACAGGCCATCGCCATACTCAGCTTTGGTGATCCGGCCTTCCTCACGGCCACGGGGTCAGCAGATCTGGTGTGATTCCAGAGCCGACGGTGATAGTCCGGATAAGAGAGAACGCGATGGCTCCCTGCCTCCGTGGCGGCACGCCCGTGCGTCGCCTCCACGCCGGCACCGGCCCACGTTCGCCCTGATTCATCTCAACGCCACTCAGGAAACACGGCATGAATCAGACCCAGAGTTCCACCCAGCCTTACCATCCCGAACAACAGCGCCTGGCCTTTATCCATGCCAGCTGGCATCAGGACATCGTGCTTCAGTGCCTGACCGGGTTCCGCGAAGAACTCGCCCGCCTCGGCTACGGCGCCGATCAGATCGACGTGATCGCGGTCCCCGGCGCCTACGAAATCCCCCTGCAAGCCAAACTGCTGGCCAAATCCGGCCGTTACGCGGCGATCGCCTGCAGCGGCCTGGTGGTGGATGGCGGCATCTATCGCCACGACTTCGTCGCCACGGCGGTCATCAACGGCCTGATGCAAGTGCAGTTGGAAGCCGAAGTGCCGGTTCTCACCGCCGTGCTCACCCCCCACCATTTCCATGAACATACCGAGCACCATGATTATTTTTTCCGGCACTTCGTCACCAAGGGACGGGAGCTGGCGAACGCCGCCGACGGCGCCATGCGACGCACCTCCGACGCAAAATCCTTCCTGTAAAACCAGTGTCATGGCCGGCTTCGCGGTGACGCCGCGGGCCGGCTGATAATGGCACGCCATCGTCATAATCCGTTTCACCAAACTGCAAGCCGGTTGTCATTTGACGAACCTAGACTCGCTGGGCTTCTTCTCATCAAGGGAACCCAACCATGTCACAACGGATTTGGCGTCTGACGCTACTGTGTCTTTCTTTATTTATCGCGGCTTGTAACTCCTCCAGCAACCACGACGATCCGGCCCCGGATCCTGAAACCCCACCCACCGAACCCGGTAACCCTGGCGAGCCGGGAGAACCCGGAGAACCGGAAGAGCCTGGAGAACCGGGCGAGCCTGAACCGGAACCCCGGGTACTACTGGACGAGACCTTCGAAGGGGACACTCTCCCGGAGGGGTGGGCGCAATATAATGGCGTCGAGAACGCCGTCTATGTACAGGACGGCAGTTTGTTCGTCGACGGCCGGGGCGACAATTACACCGCCACCGCCGTCACCCTGCCCGCGGAACTGGGGGTCACCGGCGACTACCGCATCGATGCGGAATTCACCATCGCCAGCGCCAATACCGCTTCGCGCTGGGTCGGGTTCATTTACCGTGCCGGGCAATCCCTGGAACCCTACTACCAGATGGCGATTCGCCAGGACGCCACCGCCAGCAACGGTACCGAACTGGCATTTCGCTCGGGTGGCTGGACCATCCTTGAAAAGGGGCCTTATTCCGAGGCCATCGACGCCGAAAAAAGCTACAACGCCACCATCATCGTTCAGGGTGGGCGGGTACAGCAGTTCATCAACGGCGAACTATTGGAAAACGGCGAGCTGGACAGCCAGTACAGCCAGGGCGGTCTTGCCCTGCAAGCCGCGGGCACCCTGTTCCGGGTGGACCGGATCACCGTCACCGAGCAGCTCGAGGCCCTGCCGAACCTGCCCACCGTCTTCACCGTCAACGAGCCGGAAACCGGCGTCGCCATGGCGCCAACACTGGTGCGAACCGCCGACGCGGACACCGACCTGTCCGGACTACAGGCCAGCAATGTACTGTTCACCCTGGATAAAAACCTGAACCTGCTTGATGACAGCGATCAGGTCATCACCACACTGGCGGATTATCTGGGCCAGGACACGGTCACGGCCATTCCCACCCTGCGCATTCGCGAGGCGGACACAATCAACGCTCTGAGCACGCTGGTCAGTGAGCGCAACCTGATGGATCTGACAGTGTTGTCCGACGACGCCGAACTGCTGGCCGCCGCCCGCGAAGCCATGCCAATGGTGCGAGCCGCGCTGGATCTCAGTGGCGCCTCCCTCGGCAATACACGTCAGGACCTGCTTGGCGTGGTTCACGCCACCAACCGTGCCGGCGCCAAGATCGCGTTGCTGCCGAGCAACCTGATCACCGCTGACAACGTGGCGTACCTGCAACGGATGCTGATCACGGTCTGGGCCGGTTCCACCAATACCTCCGCCACCCGGGCGGCGGAACTGCTCACCACCGGAGTCAACGGTATCGTCAGCGCCGATACCGCGCTCTACGTTGACCTGCTGGGTCGCTTCCCGGAACACACGCTGCTACGCAAACCGCTGGTGGTTGGCCACCGGGGCGTTCCTTCCCTGTACCCGGAAAACACTCTCGAAGGCGCGCAACACGCCTGGGAACTGGGGGCCGACGCGATCGAGAACGACATCTATCTGACCGCCGACAATCATGTGGTGATCATGCACGATGGCACCGTGGACCGGACCACCGACGGCACCGGAAACGTCGAGGATATGACGCTGGAACAGCTCAAGGCACTCAATATCGAGCACGATTCCCTGACCGGCTTGAAAGTCCCGACCCTGAACGAGTTCTTCGAAGCGTTCAAGGGCAAGCCCGTGATGCACTTCGTCGAGATCAAAAGCGGCAAACCGGAAATCGTCGACCATCTGAAGACCGCCATCGATGAATATGGGGTGGCCGACCAGGTCGTGGTGATCTCCTTCTCCGACAGCCAACTGCTACGAATGCGTGAGATCATGCCGGAAGTCACCGTCGGCTATCTCAACAGTCTCGGCGCCGACAGCGATCTGCGTAAATCGCTGCGCCGGATACTGTCCGCCACGCAGACCCTGTCTTCCACCTTCAACCCTTCCTACGGTGGTCTGAACAATACATTGATGGAAGCCGCCAAACATCGCGGCACCACCTTCTGGCCCTGGACATTCCGTGATCAGACCATCGCCGAAACGTTCTACGCCGCCGGCACTCACGGCCTGACCACCGACTACGCGCAATGGTTCAGCGCCTATCCGGTGAACGTCGCCAGCGACAATACGCAGATCATCGTCAACGCCGGAGAAACCGCCAGCGCGCCGATAACCCTGACGCTGCAGGATGGCCGTCAGCAAGCGGCCCAGAGCGACCAGATGCTGGTGGTCGACAGCACCATCGACTACACCAGCGCCAACGGCCAGGTGGTTTTCAACGGTACCGGCCATGCCACGGTACTGGTGGGCCATGTCGAAAGCCTGGGCGATGGCCGCGAATACCGTATCTACTCCTCACCGGTTTCAGTCAGCGTTCATTAACGGCGTATCTGAATATCCCCAGGCAATCCGGCGCCCCGTTCTTGGGCTTATGCCCTGGAACGGGGCACACACAGCCAGCCCTGATCCGCTGTCTGTCTTGGAAGGTCGCTTCGAAACCGCTGAATAGCGGGTCTCATGACATCTTGTTCCAGGTTGGCACCGCCTTTGCACTGACTCGCATACCTATTGGTATACAACGAGGTATGCGAACGTGCTTGGCTGGACTCTGCAACAATGGCGTGACGCCTATCAGACCGGGGACTACACGCCGGTCTCAGCAATAAAAACGCTGTACACGACACTGCGTGACAGCGAACGGAGTCTGTGGATCCATCTGCTGGACGAGTCCGATCTGGTGGCCCGGGCCGAGCAATTGACCGATCCTTCCCTGCCGCTGTTTGGCGTTCCTTTCGCGGTAAAAGACAACATAGACGTGGCCGGCCTGCCGACCACCGCCGCCTGTCCCGCTTTCACTTATACCGCTGACCATACCGCCCCGGTGGTACAGGCACTGTTGGCTGCCGGCGCCATTCTGGTCGGTAAAACCAATCTGGATCAGTTGGCCACCGGGCTGGTCGGCGTGCGCTCGCCCTACGGCGCGGTGCCCAATCCCTTCAATCCGGATTACATCACCGGCGGCTCCAGTTCCGGCTCCGCCGCGGTGGTTTCCCTGGGACTGGTGCCGTTCGCGCTGGGCACCGACACCGCCGGTTCCGGCCGCATACCCGCCGGTTTTACCAACACCGTTGGCCTGAAACCCACCAAGGGCAGCATGAGCACCCGCGGCGTGGTACCGGCTTGCCGCACTCTGGATTGCGTGAGTGTATTCGCCCTGTCAGTGGCGGACGCGGAAACCGTTTACGACCTGTATCGCGGCTACGATGCCGGGGACAGCTACAGCCGCCCTGATCCGGCTTCGCGCCCCAAGGCCCTGCCGGCGCGGCCGAAGCTCGGCATTCCCGATCAGCTGCCCTGGTTCGGCGACAGACAGGCGGAGCAAGCCTGGAAACAACAGCTCGACGCCATGGCCGAAATCGCCGAATTAGTGCCGCTGGATCCGCAGGTGCTGCACGACACCGCCGCCCTCCTCTATCAAGGCCCCTGGGTAGCCGAGCGTTACTCCGTGGCGGAACCCTTGATGCAAGAACAGGACACGCTGCTGCCGGTGATCCGCGATGTCATCGGCGTGGCCGAGGGCATGAGCGCGGTCGATGCGTTCCGCGCCCAGTACAAACTGGCGGATCTGAAACGCCAGGCCGACGCGCTGCTGTCCCAGGTGGATGCACTGCTGGTGCCAACCTCGCCGGGCATCTATCGCATCGACGACGTCAACGCCGATCCCATTCGCCTCAACAGCCAGCTCGGAGTCTGGACCAACTTCGTCAATCTGCTCGATCAGTGCGCCCTGGCCCTGCCCGGCGGCTTCCGTAAGGACGGTCTGCCTTGCGGTATCACCCTGATCGGCCCGGCCTGGCACGACGCCGCCCTGGCCGAGTTCGGGCGCCGCTGGCAACAGCATCAGCCCTGGCGGGCCGGAGCCGTGGGCAGAGATCTGCCGAACCTCACACCGGCGCCAGCCAGCGAAGACAACGCCGCTCACATCACCGTGGCGGTGGTGGGCGCCCACCTCAGTGGCATGCCTCTGAATGGCCAACTGACCGAACGCGGCGGCGTCTTGCTGGAAGCCACCGAAACCGCGCCCTGCTACCGCCTTTACGCCCTGGCCAATACCACGCCGCCGAAACCCGGCCTGATCAAGAGCGATGACGGCGCCGCCATTCAGATTGAACTGTGGCAACTGCCGGTCAGCGAGTTCGGCAGCTTTGTCGGACTGATCCCGCCACCACTGGGGATCGGATCTCTTGAAACCGCCGATGGCCGCCTGGTGAAAGGGTTCATCTGCGAGGGCTGGGCCATCGACGACGCCACTGACATCACCGCACTGGGGGGCTGGCGGGCCTACATCGCCCAACAGCAAAACACAGCAAACTGAAAGAGAGCGGAACCATGTTCACGGAAACAGGGCAGCAGGCAACCGGTTTACAAAAAGTGCTCATCGCCAATCGGGGGGAAATCGCGGTCCGCATCTGCCGCACCCTGAAACAAATGGGCATCGCCTCCGTGGCGGTGTACTCCGACGCCGACCGCAACAGTCAGCACGTCAGCGCCGCCGATGAAGCGGTGGCCCTGGGTGGCCAGACCGCCGCCGAAAGCTATCTGCGTACCGACGCCATTCTGAAGGCGGCGCGGGAAACCGGCGCCGACGGCATCATCCCGGGCTACGGCTTTCTTTCCGAGAACGCCGACTTCGCCGAAGCCTGTGATGCCGAAGGTATTGCCTTCATCGGTCCGACGCCAACACAGTTGCGCCAGTTCGGACTCAAGCACGAGGCCCGCGCCCTGGCCGAAGCCGCCGGCGTGCCACTGGCTCCCGGCACCGGGCTGTTGAAGGATCTGGACGAAGCCCGGCAAGCCGCCTTGGAGATCGGTTATCCGGTGATGCTGAAAAGCACCGCCGGCGGCGGCGGCATCGGCCTGACCCGCTGCAATAGCGAAGAGGAGCTGGTGGCGGCGTTTGAATCCGTGCGCCGGCTTGGCGAAAGTTTCTTCTCCGACAGCGGCGTGTTCCTGGAGCGGTTCGTGGCCCGGGCCCGCCATATCGAAGTACAGATTTTCGGTGACGGCGACGGCACCGTGCTGGCGTTGGGGGAGCGGGAGTGTTCGCTGCAACGCCGCAACCAGAAGGTGGTCGAGGAAACCCCGGCTCCGAATCTGCCCGAAACCACCCGAGAACAGTTGCGCGAAAGCGCGCGCCGCCTTGGCGAGTCGGTCAACTACCGCTCCGCCGGCACCGTCGAGTACGTGTACGACGACGAGCGCGACGAGTTCTATTTCCTCGAGGTCAACACTCGCCTGCAGGTGGAGCACGGCGTCACCGAAGAAATCTTCGACGTCGATCTGGTGGCCTGGATGGTGATGCTGGCCGGCGGGGAACGGCCACCGCTGGACCGGACCTATCAGGTCAATGGTCACGCCATGGAGGTTCGTATTTATGCGGAAGACCCGCTGAAGGCATTCCAGCCCAGCCCCGGCGAGCTTACCGAAGTGGCTTTCCCGGCGGCGGCGCGCCTGGACGGCTGGGTCGACACCGGCACCGTGGTCAGCCCGCACTACGATCCTCTGCTGGCGAAACTGATCGTCCATGCCGACGATCGCGAAGCCGCTCTACGGAAAATGCAGACCGCCCTGGCGGAAACCCGCCTCAGCGGCATTGCCACCAACCTGGATTACCTGCGGCAGATTCTGATCGACCCGAACGTGGCGACCGGCCGCGTCTCCACTCGTTATCTGGAGACCTTCGAATATCGTCCCCGCGTATTCGAGGTACAGGAACCGGGGACCTATACCACGGTGCAGGACTATCCCGGCCGGGCCGGCTACTGGGATATCGGCGTGCCGCCCTCCGGCCCGATGGATGATTACGCGTTCCGTCTGGCCAACCGCATCGTCGGCAACCACGACAGCGCCGCCGGCCTGGAAGCCACGCTGATCGGCCCGACGCTGTACTTCCATAGCGAAACGATTGTCGCCCTCACCGGCGCCACCTGTGACGCCACCCTGGACGGGGAAGCCGTCGCGCTGTGGCAACCGATACGGGTCCGTGCCGGCCAGACCCTGGTCACCGGCAAGGTGACCAGCGGCTGCCGCACCTACATCGCCATACGTAATGGTATCGACGTGCCCGATTACCTGGGCAGCAAATCCACTTTCGTGCTTGGACAGTTCGGCGGCCATGGCGGCCGTACTTTGCGCAAGGGTGATGTGCTGTCCCTGTGCCAGCCTCAGTTGCCCGGCTGCCCGACCCCAGCGCCGATGCATGAACCATCGCCGGCGGACGCCGCGCTGATCCCTGACTATCCGCAACATTGGGAAATCAAAGTGCTATACGGCCCCCACGGGGCGCCGGATTATTTTACCCAGGACGCCATCGATACCTTCTTCGGCGCCGACTATCAGGTCCACTACAACTCCAACCGCCTGGGTATTCGCCTGACCGGCCCGAAACCCACCTGGGCGCGCACCGACGGCGGTGAGGCCGGGCTGCATCCGTCCAACCTGCACGATAACGAGTACGCCATCGGTTCGATCAACTTCACCGGCGACTTCCCGGTGATCCTGACCAAGGACGGCCCGAGCCTCGGCGGCTTCGTCTGCCCGGTGACCATCGCCAAGGCCGAACTGTGGAAGGTGGGCCAGCTCAAACCCGGCGACTCGATCCGTTTCGTGGCCATCGACTTTGATCAGGCGCTGGCGCTGGAACAGGCCCAGGACCAAAGCATCGAGAGTCTGGAACCGGTAACGCCGGCTCCGACTACCGCCACCGTCATACCGGAGGGCATCACCTCTCCCACCATGCTGGCGGAACGGGAGGCGAACGGCGATGTACCGCGTATCACTTACCGCCAGGCCGGCGACAAATACATTCTGATCGAATACGGCGAAAACGTGCTCGATCTGGCCTTGCGCTTCCGTGTCCATGCGTTGATGGAATCACTGAAGTCGACGCCGGTGGACGGCATTCTTGAGTTATCTCCCGGCGTGCGCAGCCTGCAGGTGCACTACGATTCCCGTGTGCTGCATCAACAGGATCTGGTGGCCGCCCTGCTGGAACGGGAAGCCGCGATAGGCTCCGTGGATGATCTGGTGGTGCCGACCCGGGTACTGCACCTGCCACTGGCGTTCGAGGACAGCGCGACCCTCGACGCGGTACAACGCTACCAGGAAACCATTCGCCCGGACGCGCCCTGGCTGCCCAACAACGTGGAGTTCATTCGCCGTATCAACGGCCTGGCATCCATCGACGCGGTGAAGCGCATTGTCTATGACGCCAGCTACATGGTGCTCGGTCTTGGCGATGTCTATCTAGGCGCCCCCTGCGCGGTGCCGGTGGACCCGCGCCATCGCCTGATGACCTCCAAGTACAACCCGGCCCGCACCTATACCGCCGAAGGCACCGTCGGTATCGGCGGCGTCTATATGTGCATTTACGGCATGGACTCCCCCGGCGGTTATCAGCTGGTGGGCCGCACGCTGCCGATTTGGAACAAGCATCTGAAGAACCCTCAGTTCAAACCCGGCGAGCCCTGGCTGCTCAGATTCTTCGATCAGGTGCGTTACTACCCGGTGAGCGAAGCGGAGCTGGGAGAGATGCGCGACGCCTTCCGTGAAGGCCGCCTGCAGGTGGAGATCACCGAGGAGCCGTTCAGCCTGGCGGAGCACCGTGCCTTCCTGGAACGCATCGAGCCGGAAATGGAAGTGTTCCGTGAACGCCAACAAAACGCCTATCAAGCGGAGGTGCAGCGCTGGCAGGACGAGGACGCGGCGGTGGAATCCGCGTTGCTGGGCGAAAAAGCGGACGTGGGCGACTTGGACGGCCACGTGGTCAGCGCCGAGATCAGCGGCAACGTCTGGAAACTGCTGGTGGAAGAAGGCGCCCAGGTGGAAGCCGGACAAACCCTGCTGGTGGTGGAGGCAATGAAGATGGAATTCGCTATCACCACCAGCACCGCCGGCACCGTCACCGGTCTTCACTGCAAGCCCGGCACCCTGATCAACGCCGGCGATCCGGTGGCCGTTATTGATCCCAAGGGAAGCGATACGGAGAGTGCGGCATGATCACCACCCCGCGCCGTGGCAAGCAGTTGGCCGACAAGGTCTATCAGGACATCAAGGAGGACATCTTTGAATTCCGTCTGTTGCCCGGCGACCGCTTCAGCGAAAACGAGATGGCGCAGCGTACCGGCGCCTCGCGCACCCCGGTACGGGAGGCTCTGTTCCGGCTGGAGCGGGAAGGCTATGTGGAAGTCTCCCCGCGTAACGGCTGGCAGGTGAAGCCCTTCGACTTTCATTATTTTGAAGAGCTTTACGACGTTCGCACCGTGCTCGAATGCGCGGCGGTGCGGCGGCTCTGCGAGCTGGAGAATCCGGCCGATACACTGCAAGCGCTGATGGCTCTTTGGGGCGTACCGGAGGACCAGCGGCTGCGGGACATTAGCGGCGTGCTCAGCCTGGATGAGAACTTCCACAGCGAGCTGGTACGCATCGCCGGCAACAGCGAGATGACGCGCATCCATCACCACATCACCGAACGGCTGCGCATCATTCGCCGCCTGGATTTCACCAAGCGCGCGCGCATCGATGCCACCTACGACGAACATCACGCGATTCTCGAAACGATTCTGCACCGGCGGGTGGAGCCGGCGCAGATCATGCTCAAGGCGCACATCGAGGCGAGCCGCAACGAGGTTCGCAAAATCACCCTGCACATGCTTTACGAGGCAAGGCGTCAAGGTAGCGGAGAAACCGACAACGCCCTGCCCGCGCCCAGCTCCGGTTCCTGACCCGGAGCATCCCGCGCGCAACCTGGCACTTAAATCGGCAATGATACAGAGGGGAAAACCATGATCATGAAAAAACGTTGGCAACGGCTGGCTCAGGCCGGGATCGCCGCCGGGGCGTTGTCGCTCTCGACCCTGGCCAATGCCGCCGACACCATCAAGGTGGGGGTTCTACATTCCCTGTCCGGCACCATGGCGATCAGTGAATCCACGCTCAAGGACACCGTGCTGATGCTGGTGGAGGAACAGAACAAGAAAGGCGGCCTGCTCGGCAAGAAGCTGGAACCTGTGGTGGTCGACCCCGCGTCCAACTGGCCGCTGTTCGCGGAAAAGGCCCGTGAGTTGATCAGCAAGGAAAAAGTCGATGTTATCTTCGGCTGTTGGACTTCGGTATCGCGCAAATCCGTGCTACCAGTAGTTGAAGAGCTCAACGGCCTGCTGTTCTATCCGGTTCAGTACGAAGGCGAGGAATCCTCCAGGAACGTCTTCTACACCGGTGCCGCGCCGAACCAACAGGCGATTCCGGCGGTGGACTACCTGATCGACGATCTGGGCGCCGAACGCTTCGTGCTGGCTGGCACCGACTATGTTTATCCGCGTACCACCAACAAGATCCTCGAAGCCTATCTGAAAAGCAAAGGCGTGGCGGACGAGGACATCATGATCAACTACACCCCGTTCGGTCACTCCGACTGGCAGTCCATCGTCTCCCGCATCAAGGAATTCGGCAGCCAGGGCAAGAAGACCGCGGTGGTCTCCACCATCAACGGCGATGCCAACGTGCCCTTCTATAAAGAGTTGGGCAACCAGGGCATTGACGCCGCTGACATCCCGGTGGTGGCGTTCTCTGTTGGTGAGCAGGAACTGTCCGGTATCGATACCGGACCGCTGGTCGGCCATCTGGCTGCCTGGAACTATTTCCAAAGCGTCTACACCGACGAGAACAACAGCTTCATCCAGCAATGGCATGACTACATCGGTGATGACCAAAGGGTGACCAACGACCCCATGGAAGCCACCTACATCGGCTTCAACATGTGGGCCAAGGCAGTGGAGAAAGCCAAATCCACCGACACCGACAAAGTCGCCGACGCCATGATCGGCATCACCACCGCCAACCTTACCGGCGGCACCGCGGTGATGAACAAAAACCACCATCTCTCCAAACCGGTTCTGATCGGTGAAATCCAGGACGACGGCCAGTTCGCCGTGGTCTGGCAGACCGACGCTCTGGTGGCCGGCGACGCCTGGTCGGACTTCCTGCCCGGCTCCAAGGACCTGATCGCCGACTGGACCAAGCCGGTCAACTGCGGCAACTACAACAGCAAGACCAAAACCTGCGGCGGTCAGGCCGCGCAGTAATCGTTTCCGTAATCCCGGAGAAAAGGGAAGCACCATGGGAAACGCCGTCGGGGCCGGCTTCCGGCCTCCGACACTTACGCAATGAGGAGCCACCATGCTCAGGGTTTTCGCGCTCGCACTCGCCCTATTGTGTCTGACGAGTGTGGCTCAGGCCGAAGCACCGGCCAATGAACCGACAACCAATATAGAAGACGTGTTGCAGCAACTGCGCAGCCGCAGCTTCGACGACAAAGCCGCCGGCATTGATGCGCTGGCCCATTCCGGACATCCCCGGGCCGATGCACTGCTCAAAGCACTGCAGGAACGGCGTCTGTTGCAGGACCGCGCCAATGACCGCATCGTGCTCGGCGAACGCGCCGACGGCGGCTGGCAACTCTATGATCCACTCAGCGAGGCGGATCTGGGCACGGTGGAGTCACGCGCCGCCGCGCCAATTACCATCAACAACCGTTTGCGCCGGCAGATCCAGAATCTGCAAGCAGTGGTCGGCCTGAACAACCCGGACGCCACCCTGCGCCGGGCCGCCGCCATCAGCCTGATTGGCACCAAAGACCCCGACCTGTTGAGCGCCCTGCGTGAACGGCGAGCGCAGGAAGAGAATGCCTCGGTGGCAACGGCTATCGATACCACGTTGAACACCGCCGCTCTGTATTCCGAAGACAGCGACCTGAGCGTACGCCTCAACGCTATTGAAGCACTGTCCGGCAGCCTTGAACCGACCGTGCGCAACGCCCTTCGCAGCCGTCTCGACAGCGACGCGCCCAGCGAACGCAAAGCGGTGGAAGCCGCATTGCAGCGTATCGATGCCCGGACCTCCCGTTACCAGACCGCCGACACTCTGTTCTTTGGCCTCAGCCTGGGCTCGGTGCTGCTGCTGGCCGCCATCGGGCTGGCCATCACCTTCGGTGTCATGGGTGTGATCAACATGGCCCACGGCGAGCTGATCATGCTCGGTGCCTACACCACCTTCGTGGTGCAGCAGATTTTTCCCCAGGGACACGAATGGTCCCTGCTCATTGCCATACCGGCGGCGTTCCTGATCTCCGGTTTTGTCGGCGTGCTGATCGAGCGCTTCGTGATCCGCTATCTCTACGGACGCCCGCTGGAAACCCTGCTCGCCACTTTCGGCATCAGCCTGATCCTGCAACAGGCCGTGCGGGTGATTTTTTCGCCGCTGAACCGGTCGGTGGTCACTCCGGAGTGGATGAGCGGCGCCTGGCAAATCAATCCGGTGTTCTCCCTGACCTTCAACCGGCTTTATATCATCGCCTTCGCGCTCGCCGTGTTCCTCGGCCTGCTGCTGGTGCTGAAGAAAACCCGGCTCGGCCTGCAGGTGCGGGCGGTCAGCCAGAACCGGCAAACCGCCCGCGGCCTCGGTATCCGCAGCGATCGCATCAACGCACTGACCTTCGGACTCGGCTCCGGCATCGCCGGTGTCGCCGGCGTGGCACTGGCGCAGCTCACCAACGTCGGTCCCAACCTGGGCCAGGCCTACATCATCGATTCGTTCATGGTGGTGGTATTCGGCGGCGTCGGCAATCTGTGGGGCACGCTCACAGCGGCCTTCAGCCTGGGTATCGCCAACAAACTGCTGGAACCGGTCTCCGGCGCGGTGCTGGCGAAAATCTTCGTGCTCGTGTTCATCATCCTGTTCATTCAACGTAAACCGCGCGGTCTGTTCCCGCAGCGCGGCCGGGCCGCGGAGGAATAATGAGACATTCAGACTTGAGAACCGCCCTGACCGACCGGGCCGCCCGCTGGTTTATCGGCGTCCTGTTCGGCGCCGTGGCCCTGGTGGTGCTGTTGAATCAGCTGATCCCCGCGGACTCCGGGCTGCATGTGAGCAGCTACACGGTCACGCTGCTCGGCAAGTATCTGTGTTACGCGCTGCTGGCCATGGCATTGGATCTGGTCTGGGGGTACTGCGGCATTCTCAGCCTCGGCCATGGTGCGTTCTTTGCCCTGGGCGGTTACGCCATGGGCATGTACCTGATGCGTCAGATCGGCGATCGCGGCGTCTACGGCAACCCGGTGCTGCCGGATTTCATGGTGTTTCTGAACTGGCAGGAACTGCCCTGGTACTGGCTCGGCTCCCATTCGTTTCTGTTCACCATGGTGTTGATCGCGCTGGTGCCCGGGCTGCTGGCGTTCGTGTTCGGCTGGCTGGCGTTCCGCTCCCGCGTCACCGGAGTGTACCTGTCGATCATCACCCAGGCGCTGACCTATGCGCTGATGCTGGCGTTCTTCCGTAACGAACTGGGTTTTGGCGGCAACAACGGCCTGACCGACTTCAAGGACATCCTCGGCTTCTCACTGCGTGAGGACAGCACCCGCGTGGCGCTACTTATCGCAACCGCCATCGCGCTGGCACTGGCCTTTGTGCTGTGCCGCTACATTACCGGCTCCCGCATGGGCCGGGTGGTGATGGCGGTCCGCGACGGTGAGTCCCGCGCCCGCTTCCTCGGCTATCGCACCGAGCACTACAAGCTGTGGATCTTCACCCTGAGCGCGGTACTGGCCGGTATCGCCGGCGCCTTGTACGTGCCCCAGGTAGGCATCATCAACCCCGGTGAGTTCTCGCCGCTCAACTCCATTGAACTGGTGGTGTGGGTGGCGGTGGGCGGCCGCGCCACCCTGTATGGCGCGGTGATCGGCGCCATTCTGGTCAACTATGGCAAGACCGTGTTCACCGGCATCATGCCGGAAGCCTGGCTGTTCGCTCTGGGTGGTCTGTTCGTGGCGGTGACCCTGTTCCTGCCGCGCGGGCTGGTGGGCCTGGCGGACAATGTCCGTCAGCGCCTGCGCAAAAACAGCGGCAATAGTAATGGCAGTAAAGGCACCGACAACGATAACCAGCCGGAGGCGTCCCATGAACCTGCGTGACACTTTCCGCCGTGATCGCGTGTTCGACGTGGCCCGCCCCGGCACCCGCACCATCAATCCGGGAGAGCTGGACACCGGCGGAAAATATCTGCTGTACATGGAGAACATCACGGTCAGTTTCGACGGCTTCAAAGCCCTGAACGATCTGACCCTGTACATCGAACCCGGCGAGCTGCGCTGCATCATCGGCCCCAACGGCGCCGGCAAATCCACCATGATGGACGTGATCACCGGCAAGACCCGGCCGGACCAGGGCACCTGCTTTTTCGGCCAGACCCTCGACCTGACCCGCATGAGTGAAACCGAAATCGCCGGCGCCGGCATCGGCCGCAAGTTCCAGAAGCCCACCGTGTTTCCGGAACACACCGCGGCGGAGAATCTGGAACTGGCCATGGCCGGCCCCAAAACCACCTGGCATACCCTGGTGCTCCCGCTCAACGGCGAGCAGCGCGACCGCATCGCCGCCACCCTGGACACCGTCGGTCTGCTGGACCGGCACGACCATGTGGCCGGCGCGCTGTCCCACGGGCAGAAGCAATGGCTGGAAATCGCCATGGTGCTGATGCAGCAACCGAAACTACTGTTGGTGGACGAACCCATCGCCGGCATGACCCGACAGGAAGTGGAGCGCACCGCCGAACTGCTTCAACAACTGGCCGGCGAGCACTCCGTGGTGGTGGTGGAACACGATATGGAATTCATCCGCAGCATCGCCAGCACTGTCACCGTACTGCACCAGGGCAGCGTCCTCGCCGAAGGCAAGATGCAGGACGTGCAGAACGACCCGAAAGTGATCGAAGTATATTTGGGCGAGTAACGCTCCGCCCCATACCAATGAACAGGAACGCTCATGCTGTCATTGAAAGGCATCAATCAATACTACGGCGAATCCCATACGCTCTGGGATCTGGACCTGTCCGTGCAACAGGGCGAATGCCTGTGCGTGATGGGCCGCAACGGCGTCGGCAAGACCACGCTGCTGAAAACCATCATGGGCCTGCTGCCGTCGGCATCCGGCGAGATCCGCTTTTTTGATCAGGACCTGCGCAAGAAAGCCGCCGAGGACCGCGCCCGTGCCGGCATCGGCTACGTCCCCCAGGGCCGGGAGATTTTTCCATTGCTGACCGTGGAAGAGAATCTGGAAACCGGTCTCCAAGCGCGCCCTGATCGCCAACGCAAGATCCCCGAACGGATCTATGAACTGTTCCCCGTGCTCCACGAAATGCGTCACCGCCGTGGCGGCGACCTGTCCGGCGGCCAACAACAGCAACTGGCCATCGGCCGCGCCCTGGCTCTGGACCCGAAACTGCTGATTCTGGACGAACCCACGGAAGGCATTCAGCCCAACATCGTCGACATGATCGGCCGCGTCATCAAAACCCTGAACCGGGAAGAAGGCCTCACCGTGCTGCTGGTGGAACAAAAACTCCACTTCGCCCGCGCCACCGCCGACCGCTTCACCATTCTCGATCGTGGCCGTAACGTGGCGGAAGGCGCCGTCGGGGAATTGGATGACGCGTTGGTTAAGAAGTATCTGACCGTCTGAGGCCGGATCACCAATGTTGTCCTGCTTTGGGGGTGCCACAATTCGGCGCCCTTCATCGCCGGCCCTCCAGCCAGCCGGCTTATCGGAACACCAGCGTCAGTCTACTCAAAGACCGGTCTCATAAAGCTGCGCTCGCAGCTCACTACGCAGCGGGTTTCCTCCGCATACCTGAACGCGGCCTGACACTCCGCATCCTTGAAAGACGCCTTTCTGTACTCTTCGTACTTCGCCAGCGATGGAAAGGAAAACAAAGCGATGGCGATGTTATTGGCGCCCTCGGACGCAAAAAAATAGCCGTGATGCTGACCACCCAGCTTCCGGACCAGCGGTATCCACATCTTCGAATAACGCTCAAACTCAGCGACCTTGTAGGGATCGATGACATAGTTGAGATAGCAGGTGATCACTTGAACTCCTTTTAAGTACGGCTTGTAAGAGGGAAATGCGAAAAGCATGGCGTTGGACACGGCCCCTCTTCCACGGCGCTGACCGTCAAACTGACCTCGGCGGTCATTCTGAAACGCGCTCAGCTGCGTTTTCCGGGTGCCATCAGAGCCATATTACGTCGATCCATCAACGCCGCCGGCCCCCAATCGGTTTCAACCCTCTCCCGGGCTATGGCGAACCCCGCTTTCTCAAAACACCGGATGGCCACGATGTTGTCAGGGTGCGGATCGATGCCCACCGCCGGTGCGCCCTGCCTGAAAAGATAATCCACATGCTGGCGCAGCAGAGCCGTCCCGTGGCCAGCCCCGAGCATGTGCGCCTCACCGATATACATGTCGATGCCACGCGAGCCTGACGGCAGATAGTGAAAGTGATGGTCCGGCCATGCGTGGATCTCGTAGTCCTGCAGGAAAGCGAACGGGTAACCGGCATGACTGGCAATCCAAAGAGCGATACCCGGATCATCAAACTTCTCGATATCCGGCTCCACACCAGGCTCGCCCCACCAACGGCGAACGTGGGGTCTGGTGCGCCACGAATGAAGCAAGGTGAGATCCGCCCTGCGAATTGACCTGATCTCGTAAGTACTGGTCATGGAGCCTCTGTGCGCAGGCCTTTGGGGTCTAGCCGATTTTCACCTCGACTCACCGCCAGCCTACAACAGATAAAAGGCAAGAGCCGAATGGCATTACGATACGTTGGTGAAAGAATACTTGACCGTCTGACGCCCCTGGGGATAGGTGCTATTCGTAGTGACTCCAAAGCCGAAGCACCTTCACCACCCGCTCACCCTCCAGCACCTGATACACCAACCGGTGCTGAATATTGATACGGCGGGAATAAGCCCCTGCCAGATCACCAACCAGTTTCTCAAACGGGGGCGGCTTCCGATACGGATCTTCCGCGAGCAGCGTCAGCAACTCCTGAGCTTTCGGCTTCAGACCGTTGGAGGCCAGCTTCCTTGCGTCTTTCTGCGCGTGCCGGGTGTAAACCAACTTCCATGTCACCAATCCAACTCCTCATCGCACTCATCCACGGGGATATCCATTCCCTCGCGGATTGATTCCCTCATCCCGGGGACCGAGAGCAGGTAAAGGGTCTCCTGAATCGCGGCCCAATCCTCTTCGGACACCAGAACCGCCCTGTTCCGCTTACCCAGGATAACGATCGGCTGATGGGACTCGGCGGTTTCATCAATCAAACGGTAAAGATTGCTGCGCGCCTCGGTGGCGGTAATACCCGTCATGACGCACCTCCAGAGTGTTCAATATTCGTCCAATTGTACGCCTTTGCGGACGTACGTCAACACGAACGCCATTGTCCTTCATCCATCCCGGTTCATTCTTCATCTCTGATCTTCAGAGCATACCGATCGGCCAACGCGTCAAGCGCCGCGCCGTCCCCACGAATCTCCCGCCCGAACCAGTTGCCCCACTCAAGCACCAGTTCCAGCCCGCCCTTTCTCTCCCCTTTAGGAGAAGTCGTCTAACAAAGGCAAATGGCAAGACCTGACCCGAATCACTTTTCTCAGATCTGATACAGGCCGGCTAAAGAGAAGAGGTCTACTGCCTCCCCCCGCCGATGGGCATCACTGAACATGCTGCTCCACGGTCAGGTGATAGGTCGTGAAACGCCGGCCCAGCAGCTCGCTGTTGTGCACCTTGTCAGCCATTTTCTCCAGGGCCCGGTATTGCGGTCGGCTTCCGAGGAGGTGAAACAGGACCTGTTCATGACCGAACTCGCTGGCCCAGCTCATCAGGCTTCTGAATACGGAGAGGCCAATTCCCCAAAACGCCCGGGAAAGCACGATAGCCAGTTCGAAACCTGCCTCATCCGGTTGAATCCCACACCATCCCGCCAGCCTGCCGTCCACATGGATTCCACGAACCCGGCAACCGGGCAACGCATCCAGCGCTTCCTTTTCCTTTACCCAGGCTCGAACGCCAGTGGAATCGAAGTAGTCATGGTCGACCAGATGCGTTCTCAGTGACGCTTCGTTCATCAATGCCAGAAGGGCTTCAGGATCAACCTGGTCAAGACCAACGAACTCGATGTTTCTCATGTCGGATTACTCAGGAGCACGCCCGGATACATGCGGCCCATTTGCGGTAACGGGATGCCACCTTAGCAGCGGCGGCCTCAGGGAACAGGAACGGTATTACCGCGTTTGACCGAGGAGCCCATCATCACTCCACGGAGTCCGCGTATTGCTGAAGCAACGACGGAAACTGCTCCTGGGGCGGGAACTCATCAAAACCGTGGACCGCCCCGGTGCTCGCCCACTCCAGCTTCGCCTTGGTGAATGTCTCGATAAATGGACGATAGTCGGCGAGATTCTCAAACATGGAGGAACGTACATTGACCAAATCGACCTCACCCTCCGGGCGGGTAAACAACCAGCTCATGCAATAATCGCAGAAGAAATGCCGCGTGGCACCGCGAAGCCCGCCGATCACTGGCTCCCCCCGAGTGACAGTGAATGCCTCGCCGGGAAAAAGCGCGCTCAGACTGAACGCACTGGACGACATACGCTGACACCCGGAGCAATGGCAAGCCATGGTGACCATGGGCTTGGAATGGACTTCGAATTCAACCCGTCCGCAACGGCAGCGCCCCTTTGCGCTTGAGGAAACTTGCGGCATGACAATGGACCTCACTGTTCGGGAAAAGCACCATCATAGCCAAAACCGGGAAGGGTCACGAATCGCCTCCCGTACCGCGCTCCTCCCTGACCTTCAAGGCATATCGATCAGCCAACGCCTCAAGCGCCGCGTCGTCCCCACGGATCTCCCACTCGGCCCAATTGGTCCACTCAAGCACCAGCTCCAAGCCGTCTTTCCTGAGGGTAAAACTGTCGAAATCGATTCCCTTATCAAAAGCCAGAGACGGGTACTCCTTGACCTTTTTCCAGCCCTCACTCATCAGCGCTTCCAGAAGCTGGTTGCCTGTCTCCGTGTCCAGATCGATCACTTTCATTCCAAACCACTCTGGCTATCCATACGTGCGCACCGATCCCAACGTTTCAATGCGCTGGCGCGCAGCGAAGCAGCGCGTCCGAATAAAACCATCTTTTGATAACCTTGGAGAAACCATCGTGGAAAAGATAAAGGCGAAGCCTGCCTTCAATCAGCCATCAACCTTTAGGTATCGTTTCCGGACGAATATATGGGAGCATGTGCGCCACGTAATCAGCCTTTCCAAGTTCGACCTTTTCGCGGCGCAATATTGAGTAAGCGGTCATGAGATGGAAATAAAATTGGGCCAGAGCCCAGTCTCGAGCATATTGCTCGGCGGTCAGATCGAGAATCATTCCGTTCGGAAGTTCGTGCACAATGAGATTCTCCGTGCCCATATCCAAGGCGTCGGGAGCCAGACCATCCAATAACGCAATAGTTTCATCGATCCGGGCTTGGGCATCCCGGAGCGAACCTGGCCGGTCGCCTGCATTCTGTCCTTCTTCGAGCAGTTCCTCGATAGATTCTGGAAAAGCTTCTCCTTTAAGCCGAAAGACAGCTTCTCGAGCCTGCACACAAACAAACCGGACCTGTGTCGACAGAGGAAACATGTCTGGCGCGAGACGCGCGGATAACAGCGCTTCCGCATCTTCTTCCCCCACTTGCGCCTGTGCCTTCTTTAACCAACCCGAGAGCATCCCAAGCATCTGAGTATAAGTCGGGACGAGCAATCTCGTTAGCGACATGGATTTTTCCTTCTAAATTGATGGTTACAGAATCACCTCAAACCCACCCCCGGTGGCTGGCTTCTGCTTTTTTCTAATGCTAGGCAGAACGTCTTCATAAAGGTAATTAACAAGACCTGCTCCCAATCACTCTCCGTGATCGTTAATAGCCCAACTCACGGGACTATTGGGGTCAAGTCTTGCCTTTTTCTACCCTTAGGAGGAACCGTCTCACAAAGTCAAAAGGCAAAACCTGCCCCCAATCAGCCCGTGCTCCCATACGCGCATGCACGCCATGCCGGATTCAGGTTCAGAAGTCAGCTTATTCATCTGACTGATTCAAAAGATCACTCGGTGCGTGCACGTCTTCGACACCCTGCTCAATATAACACCGTCTACCACGCCAGGGATGCATATCACATTCAGGAGAGTATACCCTGATCTCGACCCGCTCCCCAGTTGACGAATCGGCAATGCCAGCCGTCCAGTATGGCCTATAGCTAATCTCAGTAAGGATGATTTTATAATAGCGTCCGGACCTCGCTTCGAAAACGACGACTTTGGGGTCCTCATAAAACCCTGAATGAGAATTACCGACTAGCGTAATATGCCGCTCTCCGGGCACAAGCCGGAAGGTGTTATACTCTCCGTACCCCCTGCTTACCCCATCAATGGCGGAAACATAAACATAGGGGTTCATAAAGGGTGTTTCAATGATAAGAATCGCCACCTCATCATCAGAGAGCGAGCGAGCCTCTTGCATTGAGTAAGTCATGGAACAACCGGAAATCGTGAAATTTATAATCAACACGAACAGTAACCTAAACACCTGACTCTCCAAATCATAGAAAATAACAACTAATCGATCGACAAGACAACGGAGCAGCCGGAGAGTCAAATCTTGCCTTCCCCCCCTAAAAGGAACCGTCTCACAAGGGCCAATGGCAAGATTTGACCCCGATCACGCAGAAAGGCATGGCCGCGGCCATGCGGACCCAAGCCTTCAATATCTACACCGACTAACAGAAGATGTTAAGTATTCTTTCGGGCAACAACGGAGTAGGTGTGCCAATGCTTTTTAGCACCAAGCAGGGTCACACCTGCAGCGTCATTTTCATGGATGTCGATGACATGGAAATCGCGATCAAAGAGCCGACCCAATTCGGCTCTGTCGAAAATAGTCAGGTCACCGCGCTCCATCCGCGCCCAGGAATCATTCGGCCCCATGAAATGCCCGCAAAAGATGCCACCTCTCATCAGTGACCGGGCAATCTTCTCCCAAGCGAACGGGAACACTCCAGGATCACAGAAAAACAAGCTGGAACAAGCGCTGATCAAGGAGGATTTTGGATAGTCAAACGCTTCGAAACTCGACACCTCTGGGAATAGCGTCTCGCCGCAAACCTTTCCTGCCATTTCCCGTAAGCGAGCCATGGCCACATCACTCTTATCATAAGCATGTACCACATAACCCTGTTCAACCAAGAACAGGGCGTCACGCCCCACGCCACAACCAGCATCAACAGCTATCCTGGGCAGAGAGGTGTCGACCATATCAAGGACCACCCTGAGATGGGGGTACACCTCCATTTCCAGTGCCTTATCATAGTAGCCTTCATCGCTCATTCACCCTCCCTGACTCTACCCGCCAATCGTTGGGGGTCCTTGGGATCAAGTCCAACCTCTTCTTCAGCTCACCTCGGACTTAACCCAGCTTACACGCTTGAAAGTTCCGCCTCTTCAAGCCGTTCAAGGCGCCAGCCGCTCCCGCAGCCATTTCCCTTCCTCCTGGAAATACCGCACCCGGTCGTGGAGGCGATTGGGGCGGCCTTGCCAGAATTGGATTTCTTCGGGAACGATGAGGTAGCCACCCCAGTTTTCCGGCATGGGGATGTCGCTGCCTTCCGGGTATTCCTGGCGCAGTTGGGCGACGTCCGCTTCCAGGGTTTCCAGGTCCACGGGCCGGCTTTGCGGCGAGGCGACGGCGCTGATCTGGCTACCGTAGGGGCGGGTTTTGAAGTAAGCGCGGGAGGTCTCGGCATCCACTTTACGGGCGCGGCCCTGCACGGTGATCTGGCGATCCATGGGTGACCAGTAGAGTACGAAGGCCACTTTGTCGCTGGCTTCGATGTCGTCGCCCTTGCGGCTGTCGTAGTGGGTGAAGAAGACGAAGCCACCCTGCTCCACGCCTTTCAGCAGTACGGTTCGGGCGGAGGGTTGCCCTTCGGCGTTGACGGTGGCCAGGGTCATGGCGTTGGCCACCGGGAGGCCGGCGTTCACTGCTTCTTCCACCCACAAACGCACCTGTTCCACCGGATCGGCGAGCAGGTCCGCTTCGCTCAATCCTTTGCCTTGGTATTCTTCGCGTATGTCGCGCATTTACTGCTCCCATTGATTGCCGCGTGCGTATCGCGGTTCTTTCTGTATGACTGTTCCGCGCTGCCATTTGCTGCTAAAGCGGAGCGCCGCCCGGCAGCTTCCCACAGCGGCTTGGTAGCCTGGGGGGATTCGAAGCGGGCGGCTTCAGAGCTCGTGGAGAGTCGGCGGGCAGCGTTCCAGGACCGTGTTTGGCCAGGGAAGGCCAAACCCGAGCCCACATGGACGTGCTTGTAGCGTGTCCTGGAACGCTGCCCGTCGACTCGCCTTACCTGGCAAGAGGCAACCTGATCCACCACAATTTTAGGGACAGCGGCCTTCAACCGACCGTGATTATTCCAACAGCAAGTAATATAGCGCACTTGCCGGCAATGGGCCGAGTTGATGGCCCATATCTATCGGGGCCATATCTGTTACCTGCTTCCGGTTCCGGTATCATGGCGCCATCGACATCCGGTGCCTTGCCGCCGGTCAACCTCTGGCTCATCGGAACCATTATGAAGTTCACTGGACAGCCTGATTTCAGCCACCGACAGCCGTTGCGCACCGGTGTACTGATCACCAATCTGGGAACCCCGGACGCGCCCACCACGCCGGCGCTGCGCCGCTATTTGCGTGAGTTTCTGTCCGACCCCCGGGTGGTGGAGGTGCCGCGCCCGTTGTGGTGGTTGATCCTGAATCTGGTGATTCTGGTGATCCGCCCGCCCCGTTCCGCCCACGCCTACCGCGGGGTCTGGACGGAGCAGGGTTCGCCGCTGCTGGTGCATACCCGTAACCAGTGCGAGGGGCTGCGGCAGCGGCTGCAAGCCGAGTATGGCGAGGATCTGGTGGTGGAATTCGCCATGCGCTATGGCAACCCGTCCATTCCTTCGGTGTTGCAGAGGATGGCCGAGCAAGGCGTTACCCGGCTGCTTGTGCTGCCGCTGTATCCGCAGTATTCCGCCAGCACCTCGGCCTCCACGTTCGACGCCGTGGCGCGGGATTTCGCCGCCCGGCGTTGGTTGCCGGATCTGCGTTTCATCAGTCATTACCATGATTACGCACCCTACCTGGATGCCATGGCGGAGCATATTCACAGCCATTGGGCACAGCATGGCCGGGCGGAGAAACTGCTGTTCTCCTACCACGGCGTACCCAAACGCTACCTCACCGAAGGCGACCCGTACTTTTGCGAATGCCATAAGACCAGCCGCCTGCTGGCGGAGCGGCTGGGTCTCAACGAGAGCCAATGGCAGGTCACGTTCCAGTCCCGCTTCGGCCGCGAGGAATGGCTGCAACCCTACACCGACGCCACGCTCAAGGCGCTGCCCGGCGAGGGGGTGAAAAGCGTGCAGGTGTTCTGCCCCGGCTTTTCCGCCGACTGCCTGGAAACGCTGGAAGAGATCGACGTGGAGAATCGCGGTTACTTCATGGAAGCCGGCGGCGAGCGGTTCGATTACATCCCGGCGCTGAACGACTGCCCGGCCCATCTGGATGCCCTGGTGGCGCTGGTACACGACCACCTGGGCGGCTGGCCGGATCAGGACAATGGCGATGCCGCGCTGACGGAGCGTCAGCGCCGGGCGGAGGACACCCGGGCATGATCGATACCACCGCGATCAACCGCGAGCGGAGCCTGTTCCAGGACCGGGAGTCGGTGTGGCTGTTCGGTTACGGCTCGTTGATTTTCAAGGTGGATTTTCCGTTCCGGGAGCGGCGCCCGGCGTCGATTCAGGGCTGGGCCCGGCGCTTCTGGCAGGGCTCCCACGATCATCGCGGCACGCCGGAAAACCCTGGCCGGGTGGTGACACTGATAGAAGCGCCGGGCGTGCGCTGCGCCGGCATGGCCTATCGCGTCAGCCCGGCGGTGTTCGGGCAACTGGATGTGCGTGAGAAAAACGGCTACCTGCGTTTCTCCACGCCGATGACGTTCGAGGACGGCGGCCAGGAGGACGGACTGGTCTATATCGCCACCGCCGACAACGCCGCCTTTCTCGGCCCGGCGCCGGTGGCGGACGTCGCCGCCCACATCCACCGCAGCCACGGCCCCAGCGGCGCCAACCGGGACTATTTGCTGAACCTGGCCGAGGCGTTGCGCGAGCTGGGCGAGCAGGACGAACACATCTTCGAGATCGAGCATCATCTGAACCTGCTGGCGCGCGAGCAGGCTGTTCGCGGCTGAAGCCGCTTCCCACGGGGAATAGCGCTATTGCCCCCTGCGCATCCGCAACGGCGTGGTGCCGAACCAGCGCTGAAAGGTGCGGCTGAAATTGGACGGGTCCTGGTACCCCAGCTTCTCGGCGATGCGTTCCACCGGTTGCGTGGTTTCCAGCAGATACCAGGCGGCCAGCTCCCGGCGCACCTCATCCAGCAGTTCCTGATAGCTGGAACCTTCCTCTTTCAATTTACGGATCAGGGTGCGGCGGGACATGGCGTGGCGTGCCGCCATCTCATCCAGACTCGGGTAGTGCCCCTCACATCCCAGCAGTTGCACGCCGATGCGCTGGCTCAACGGCCCCCCGCCCTGGAGTTGCCGCAGTTGATGCTCGCAATCCCGCAGCGCGGTGCGGTGCAGACCGGGATCCGCGGTCAGGCAGGGGGTGTCCAGCAGCGCGGCGGGCACTTCGATAGTCAATGCCGAAGCCCCGAAGCGAACCGGACAGCCCAGTTTTTCGGTGTAGACCGCCGCCCATTCCGGCTCCGGAATCGGCATCGCCACCACCAGATCCCGCAGGCGCCGGGAGGTCACGGTGTCGACCAGGTGAAAGAAGGTGGCCAGCACCGCCCCATTGACGTACTCCCGGACCTCTTCCAGGTTTTCTTTTTCCTCCATGGTCAGCACCATGCGTTCCGGTTCCTCGCGCAACTGCACCGTTACCGGCTGGAAACGGACGCCGACGAAACGGGAAACCACCCGCAACACCGCGCCCAGATCCGGCGCCGATACCACCGCGAAGCCCAGTGGACCATGGGCGGATACCGAGGTGACACCGCCGATATCCAGCCCCAACCAGGGCTCGCCGGTCAGCTCCATGGAGCGCCGGATCAGGCGGGACATCTGCTCCAGACTCAGGTAGCGATGCTCGCCCAAAAGTTGCTCCCAATGCAGCCGGGTACCCTCGAAGATGGTGGCGTTATCAAAGCCCCTGGAGTGCAAATGGGCGCACAGCAGTCTCGGGTAAGTCGGATGAATCGCCGGTCTGAGCCGGGCGGCCACCTGGATGCTCATTGGTTTCTCCCTCGCCGCCATAAGCGGATGATCCCCAGCTTACCCTGCCGGCGCGCCCGCTCACTTGTCACTTTATGACGATTTTCTGCCACTCCTGGCGGTGCCGCACAAACCGCCTTGGGCGCACCATCCGGTGATCGGATAACAAAAAGAGGATTGCGGTATGAGCAAGGCAGGTGAGTTCACCGGCCCGTCCGGCGTGGTCTATCGGGACCGCAAGCGCCATTTGTGGTTTTCATCCATCTTCGTGCCCGCCATCGTGTTTATCGGGCCTCTGCTGTACCTGGCCAACGGCAATGCCCTGATGCTGTGGATCCCGCTGGTGTTCTATTACCTGGCGGTGCCGGTGCTGGACATGCTGATCGGCGAGGACCGCAGCAACCCGCCGGAAGAGGTAGTACCGCAATTGGAAGAGGATCCCTATTACCGCTGGGTCACCTACGCCCTCGTGCCGGTGATCTGGGGCGCCTGGTTTTTCGGCGCCTGGTTCGTCGGTACCCAGGACCTGCCCTGGCACGGTCTGCTGGCGATGATTCTGCTGCTCGGTGGCACCTGCGGCGTCGGCATCAACCTGGGCCATGAACTGGGCCACAAGAAAGGCAAGGGTGAACGCTGGCTGGCCAAGTTCGTGCTGGCGCCCTGCGCCTACGGTCACTTTTTCATTGAGCACAATAAGGGCCACCACCGGGACGTGGCCACGCCGGAGGACCCGGCATCCTCGCGCATGGGCGAAAGCATCTGGAAATTCGTACTACGGGAGATCCCAGGCGCCGCCCGCCGAGCCTGGAAGCTGGAGCGGGAACGCCTGGAATCACGGGGAAAATCGGTGTGGTCCCTGGACAACGAGATCATTCAGCCGGCGATCATCACCGCCGTCGCCTGGGGCACCACGCTGGCGCTGTTCGGCATCGGCATTCTGCCGTATATCCTCGGCACCGCTTTCTGGGGGGCCTTCCAGTTGACCTCCGCCAACTATATCGAGCACTACGGCCTGCTGCGGCATAAAACCAAGACCGGTCGCTACGAGCGCACCCAGCCGTATCACAGTTGGAACAGCAACCACATGTTCTCCAACTGGGCCACTTTTCACCTGCAGCGGCATTCCGATCACCACGCCCATCCCACCCGGCGCTACCAGAGCCTGCGGCATTTCGATGACGTGCCCAGCCTGCCCAACGGCTATTTCGGTATGTTCCTGGTCAGCTATATCCCGCCGTTGTGGTACCGGCTCATGGACAAGCGTCTGCTGGAACACGCCGGCTACGACGCCCGCAATATCAATTTCGATCCGGACAAACGCGATGCGCTGATTCGCAAATACGGCATCCAGCACGGCGATGCGCCGCCACGGATCGTGTGACGGGTCTTCGGTTTATAGGGGAACGGAATTTCTCTCCATCGGGGCCCCGGATCAGCGTTACGCCTTTGCGGGAACGCCGTGAATACGTCCATGTAGGCTCCCGGTCGAACGTCCCTGTTTGACAGGGTCCCGCAAAGCGTAACGCCGATCCGCTTCGAGGTAACTGACGAGCAAAGGAGTCTTTCCCACCGCTACCAAGCCCCTATAAAGGGATGGAGAGAGTTCTCCTTTCTTGAAGGTTCGTCGTTGCTGGAGCACGGAACACGGGAGTTCGCTCCAAGCGGATCTGTACGAGGGCCTTCCGGGACTCTGTTTGACAGGGACGTCAAACAGAGAGCCTACATGGACGTATTCACGGCGATCCCGGAAGGCCCTCGTACAGATCCGCGTCCCCGCCGGAGCTCCCCTTTCTATTCCTCGCGCAGATTGTCCAGCATGCGCCCGGCGAGGCCGACAAAGGTATCGATCTCGTCTTTCTTCATTCCCTTCAACAATCGCGTCACCACATCCTGTTCCGCCTCCCGGGCGCGGGCCATCAAAGCCTCACCCTTCCCACTCAGAGAGACAATCTGACTGCGCTTATCATCGGGATTCGGCGCGCGTTGGATCAGCGACATACCTTCCAGCTCTTTCAACAGACGGGTGATCTGCGCCTTGTCGCGCCCGGATGCCTGCACGATGCGGTGGGCGGTGCACGCCGGGGTGGCGCCGATCATATGCAGGATGCGCACATGCATGCCGTTCAATGGCAGACCGTACTGGCGGATCGCCTTTTTACTGCTGACCTTGAACTGAAACGCCAGTTGCCAGATCGCATTACGGATATCAGATTCTTTTGACATCACTGTTGACTTTGTCAATTGATGGAAATATGGTTGATATTGTCCACCAAATACTTCGACACCACAACCTTCTTCTAGCAGAGAGACCGACCATGCCAAGGCCCGCTCCCCGGATTCTGGAAGTCCTGCGCACCGAGAACCTCACCCCCAATATGAAGCGGGTGGTTCTGGGCGGCGGCGATCTCAGTGACTTTCCCGAGAATCATGAAAGCGCCAATTTCAAACTACTGGTTCCCCGCGAAGGGCAAACCGACATCGCCTTGCCGCCTTACGGCGATACGCCACCGGAGCAGCGACCGGTGGTACGTACCTATACGCTGCGTCACTTCGACAAAAACCATGGTGAGATTTTCGTCGACTTCATGATGCACGCCGACCATGGCCCCGCGTCCCATTGGGCGGACCAGGCCCGCCCGGGAGATCGTATCGGCTTTGCCGGACCGGGGGCTCCGAAGTTCGTTGACTTCGACGCCGACTGGTTTCTGTTCGCCGGTGACATGTCGGCGTTACCGGCGATCAGCGCCAATATCGAACGCTTGCCGGCCAGTGCCCGGGGCTACGCGGTACTGGATATTCTCTCCCCCGAGGATCAGCAGCCATTGCCTTTCCCTTCCGGCCTGGAGGTGCATTGGCGGATCAATCCCTACCCGGAGCAACCTGCCCTGGGGCTGGTGGACAAGGTCCTGTCCCTACCCTGGCTGGAGGGATCCCCGGCGGTATGGGCGGCGGGGGAAAGCGGCGCGGTGCGCGCCATTCGCCGTTATCTGGTCCAGGAGCGCCAGGTGGACCGGCGCCGCTTGTACGCCAGCGGTTACTGGCAGATCGGCTTGACCGAGGACGCTCATCAGGTAGCCAAGCGCCAGGAGAAAAATGACTGAGGTCATTGGTGTCCCACAAGGAGCTGGAATGCCTACATCACTCTGCATACCGGCACACCAACACGCCGATTCGCGAGCAAGCTCGCTTCCCATGGCGGCGCCGTGGTTCGCGGAACTCATGAAGCACCGGCCTTCGGCGCGGATCAGCGGGGCCGGTACATCTCGAAATACTGGGAGGGATCCACGGAGAAGTATCCGGCCGGGCCGCCGGCACGAAGGATCGGCTCGGCGGCGGCGGTGTCGTAGATGCCGTCCTTGAGCAAATGAGTGGCGATGTGCACGCCCACCACTTCCCCGAACACCACCCAGGTATCCACCGCTTCACCGGCGGCGGTGTTCAGACGCAGAATCTGGCTGAGCCGGCACTCGAAGGAGACCGGAGTTTCCGCCACTCTCGGCACTGACACCAACCGCGACGGCTCGGCGGTCAGTCCCGCCAGTTCGAACTCATTCACTTCCGGCGGGACCGCCTTGCAGCTTTGGTTCATTGCTTCCGCCAGCGGGCGGGTGGCCAGGTTCCAGGTGAACTCCTTGGTGGCTTCGATATTCCGCACGCTATCCTTATAAGTGATGCTGGAAAAGCCAATGATCGGCGGATGGTAATTGAAGGCATTGAAGAAGCTGTAGGGCGCGAGGTTGAGGACACCCTCGGCACCGCGGGAGCCGATCCAGCCGATCGGGCGCGGCGCCACCAGCGCATTGAACGGATCGTGGGGCAAACCGTGACCCTTGGCGGGCTCATAGAAGTAGGCGTCTTGCATCAACCGTCTCCACAGCGGGAAGCCGTCATGTTGAGCCAGCGGGCGCCGCCGGGCAAGCCGTCGCCCCCGTTTACTGCAACTGGTGGTTGACCACCGGCAGCGGTTCCGGCGCCGGATCGCCCAGGGCTTCGGCCACGGAGATTTCATGGATCCGGCAGATGGTGTCCAGTGGCAGATCATTGGCTTCGCGGCCGAATGGCATCTCCAGATGTTCCGCCAGTCGATCCAGCCCGAAGAAGGTGTAGGCCACCACCGCCACGAACAAAGGCGTGCCCCAGCCCAACGAGCCGATCAACACAAACGGCAACAAATAGCAGTACACATAGGCGGTACGATGGGCCAACAGCGCGTAGGCAAACGGCAACGGGGTCTGCGCGATACGCTCACTGGCGGCCTGCACACCGGCCAAAGCAGTCAACCTCTGGTCCAGCAGGCTCACGCCGATGCTGTCCAGACGCCCTTCCCGATAGCGTTCCCCCACCCAATCGCCGGCCCGACGTAGAAACCAGTCGGCACCGTTGTGATGGTCCAGGGCCTGCTCCACCACCGCCGGCGACTGCACTTTCAACAGGTCCTCGCGTACATCCTCATCACGCAACTGCCCGCGCAGGGCATGGGCATACGCCAGAACCAGCCCCAGCAGTTCCCGACGGTCCGGCTCTTCATTACCAAGCTCTTTATTACCAAGTAAGGTTGCGCTGGTCCTGGCCAGGCTGCGGATCTCATACACCATCTGGCCCCACTGCTTTCGCGCTTCCCACCAACGGTCATAGGCGGCGTTGTTGCGGAAGCTGAGCAGGATCGACAGCACGATCCCCAGCAATGTCACCGGCATCACCGTGTAATGGCTGACATCCAGCACGTGATACTGACTCACCAGGGTCATCGCGGAGGCAAACAACGCCACCAGCAGGATGTGCGGCAGGATATCCGGCACCACCGAGCCACGCAGGGCGAACAACAGCGCAATGGGATTGGGACGGTCACGAACGATCATCGGGGGAATCCATCAAGGCAGAGCGCGCCGATGATAGGGAATCCGATGGCAAATCGCCATCAAACGAAACGGAAAAAAAAGAAGGTCGTCCCTGACCTCTTGGGGGTAAGAAACCGGAGCGGTGGACCAGCACCGCCGATTTAACGAGAGACCACTAACGGGTCTGTTGGCAGTAAATCAGTCGGAAGCGCGGCATCGCGTGAAGATCACTGCGCCAGCGGGGTACGCAAATAGCAGGCGGTGAGCGCCAGGAAACGTTGGATCGCCGGATTGGTGGTTCGTGTCGAACGCTGCAAAGCACGGGTATCGAGCATGTCGGTTCCTCCTGTCGCGTTGTGTCCTTTATGGCTGACTATTATCGGTGGCAGAGGCCGTTTCGCGAATACCCAAGGCTCCAGATCACTTGCCCGATTCTGCCTGGCCGGATGGAGCCAACTCCAACTGGTCAGATTCGTTTCTTGCACTGTACGGAGGACGGAACATATAACGGACGGCGTGCTGTATATGGCTGTCATCAACAGCACGCCCGAACGCCTCCTCCAATTTTTCACGATCAGAGTCACTCGGCCCCTTCAAAGCAACCTCTCGTAAAGGGTTATCCATCAAACGCACCAAAGGTCTTGAGGAGAAGGAATTCAACGATCGCTGTTCGTTCTCGAGCAGGGCGGTCACCACCGACTTCCGGTCCTTGACACTCACCAGATCGATATACGCTGATATCCCGGCCCATGTCCGTGTAACCTGTTCATTGAATCCAAACGAGTAGACCAAAAGACCATGGGGCTCAACGGTGTAGTGGGTATAAAGCTGCAAAGGAAGAATGACAAAGACCGCATCCAACCCCAACCGCACGCCAAGGTCCGCTGCTTTCTCGATATAAATCTTATTCCGTCGCTCTCCATAGCGCTGACAAAGTGACTCTGTAACAGCGCCCTCGTCGCCCCACCATTCCTCCTGGTTGTAATCCACATGAACGACCTGATATCCGAAATCACGGGATAAAACAGTTTCAACCTGTCGTTGTAGCATTTCATCCGGATCGAATGGCGCCATATCGAGAACCCAGGATTTGTTACCAAACATCGTCGCTCCCCGGTAACACAGTACGGCTTTGTCACCTATCAGAGAGACCACTCCGACATTGCCAATCTTATCCGCCTCGAAATCCGCCCTCGGGATAGTGGAACACCCGACCAGCCAAGCGGATAAGAATATCGAAATGAATAAAAACAGTGCTTTACTAAAGAAGATGCTGGTGAGACTGTCGAGCACGCCCCGGAAAGATGTGAACATAAAATGTCATCCCTATCTTGATGTGTCGAACGCCCATCCCAGGCCCCTCCCGAGGGGCGTTCGACTTCCTTATATTTCCATACGTGTCACATCATACCGGCAATCAACGAGCCGCGCTTCTTCTTGCCGGATTCTGCTCCGACGGCACCGGTGAACCGGCCAAAGCACGGTAAAGATCCACCATCGCCAGGGTCACTTCGGTGCGACTGCGGATGAAGGCGTCGCGGGTGTCCATCAGCTCCCGCTCACTGTCCAGCACTTCGAAGAAACCGATGAAACCTTCCCGGTAACGCAAGCGGGCCAGTTCGGCGGCCTGTTGCGCGGCGTCCGTGGCGTGGCGCAGCAGTTCGGTGCGTTCACGGGCCCGCTGATGACGAACCAGTTGGGTTTCCGTTTCTTCCAGTGCCGACAGCACGGCTTGCTGGTACTCGGCGATGACGGCCTGAGTCTCGGCATCGGCGGCGTCGATGCGCGAGCGGACCTTGCCAAAGTCGAGGAAGGTCCAGTCCACGCCCAGGGCAACGCGGCGACTTTCCGCCGGGCCACTGAACAGGTCACCGTCACGGGAGGCGACGCTGCCGATCAGCCCTTCCAGGGTGAAGCGCGGAAACAGGTCGGCGGTAGCCACGCCGATGCGGGCGGTGGCGGCGGCCACGCGACGCTCGGCGGCGCGGATATCCGGGCGCCGGCGCAACACACCGGACGGCGTGCCAGTGGCCAGATCCGGAATCTGCGCCGGCAGGTCACCGGGCTCGGTCAGGGTGGTCACCAGACTGTCCGGGGTGCGCCCGGTCAGCACCGCGATACGGTACATGTAAGTCCGAATCGCGGTTTGCAGTTCCGGCACGGTGGCCCGCACGACTTCCAGTTGGGCACGGGCCCGGGCTTCGTCCAGCCGGGTGGCGTTGCCGTCTTCCATGCGAGCCTGAACGATATCCAGCGCCTGCTGCTGATTTTCCACATTGCGGCGGGCAACCTGCAGCTGTTGCTGCAGACCGCGCAGTTGGAAATAGCTGTTGGCGATGCGGCCGGCCATGGCCACCTGCAAGGCGCCCAGATCCGCTTCCGCGGCATCCAGCTCCGCCGCCTGTGCCTGGGTGGCCCGCCGCAGACGCCCGAACAGATCCAGCTCCCAGCCGGCGGCAACGCCGGCCTGGTACAGTTCCACCCGCTCCATGCCACCTGGAGGGTTCTGCTCCACTTCCGCCAGGTGTTGCTCGGCGGCGCTGCCATTGATGGTGACGCTCGGCAGTTGCTCCCGGCGGGCGCCGCGTAACAGCGCTTCCGCTCTTTGGTAGCGCGCCAGCGCGGCGCGCAAGTCATGGTTGGCATTGAGGGCCTGATCGATCAGGTCCGCCAGCAACGGATCGTCGAAGCCGGACCAGAACCGGCGTTCAGCGTCTTCATCGAAAGGCCGCACCTGGTCGGCGCCAACGAACCGTTCCGGTAACAACGTCTCCGGCTCCTGATAGTCCGGTCCCACCGCGCAACCAGCCAGGGCCAACATCAGAGGCACAACGCTCAGGACATACTTATGCATGGCTTTCTCCTGAATGACCGTGGGCTTCGCCGTCCATGGTGGAAGCGTGGGAGTGCTTGAGCGGCCCGGCGAGTTTACGCAGGCCAACATAGAACACCGGTGTCAGGAACAATCCGAACAGGGTGACACCGATCATGCCTGCGAACACCGCCGTACCCAGCGCCTGCCGCACTTCAGCGCCAGCACCAGTCCCCAACACAAGCGGCACCACCGCCGCGGTGAACGTGATGGACGTCATGATGATCGGACGCAAACGCAGGCGGCAAGCTTCCAGAGCAGCCTTCACGGTTTCCATGCCCTGCAGCTCCAGCTCACGGGCGAACTCCACGATCAGGATGGCGTTCTTACAGGCCAGACCAATCAGCACCACCAGCCCGACCTGCACGAAGATGTTGTTGTCGCCACCGCCGAACCACACACCGATCAGCGCGGAGAGCATACACATCGGCACGATCAGGATGACCGCCAATGGCAGCACCCAGCTTTCATACAGCGCCGCCAGCACCAGGAACACCAACAGGATTGCCAGCGGGAAAACCACCAAAGCGGCATTGCCCTGGGTATATTGCTGATAGCTGAGATCGGTCCACTCGAAGCTCATACCATTGGGCAGGATCTGATCCGCCAGTTCCGTCAGCTTATCCATGGCCTGAGCCGAGGACAGCACTCTCGGATCGGCCTCGCCAGCCAGATCCGCGGCCGGGTAGCCGTTGAAGCGCAGCACCGGATCCGGACCGAAGGTCTGGCGAATATTCACCATGGAACCAATCGGCACCATTTCGCCGCGCTCGTTGCGGGTGCGCAGATTGGCGATGTCCTCGACACTGTCGCGGAACGGCGCGTCGGCCTGGGCAATCACCTGCCAGGTGCGGCCAAACCGGTTGAAGTCATTGACGTAAGTGGAGCCCAGGTAGGTCTGCAAGGTGTCGAACAGTCCAGTGAGTGGTACACCCTGCGCCTTGGCCTTGGTACGGTCCACCAGTGCGTCCAACTGCGGCACATTGGCCTGGTAGCTGGTGATTGGGAACGTCATGCCCGGAGTTTGCGAGATCGCCCCCTGGAAAGCGCTGACCGCATTCTGCAAAGCGCCATACCCGAGGCCGCCCCGGTCCTCGATAAACATTTGATAGCCGGCGCCATTACCCAGGCCAAGAATCGGCGGCGGCATGAAGGAAAACGCGAACCCCTCGCTCAGGGCGGAAATCTTGCCGTTGATCTCGGCGTTGATTTCCTCGGCGGAACGTTCACGCTGATCGAATGGATCCAGCGGCAGAAACACCAGGCCGGTATTGGAGGTGTTGGTGAACTGCAGCGCATTGAGCCCGGGGAACGAGATCGAGTGGGCCACGCCCTCGGTCTCCATGGCGATGTCCGTCACTGTTTTAAGCAACGTGTCGGTACGCTCCAGTGAAGCGCCTTCCGGCAGTTTCACGCCGGCGATCAGATACTGCTTGTCCTGTGTCGGAATGAAGCCCGGCGGCACCACCTTGAACATCAACCCGGTGCTGACCAACAACACCAGATAGACCATGAACACCACCGCGCGCCGGCTCAATGAGCGCCCCACCGCGCTCTGGTACTTCTCGGAGCTGCTGTTGAAGAACCGGTTGAAGGGGCGAAACAACCAACCGAACAGCCCATCGATGATGCGAGTCAGCCGATCCTTCGGCGCGTCGTGACCGCGCAGCAACATGGCCGCCAGCGCCGGAGACAAGGTCAGGGAGTTAATGGTGGAAATCACCGTGGAGATGGCGATGGTCACCGCGAACTGCCGATAAAACTGACCGGTGACTCCGGACAAAAACGCCATGGGAATGAACACCGCGCACAGCACCAGACCGATGGCGACGATGGGTCCGGACACTTCCTTCATCGCCTGATGGGCGGCGGCCAGCGGACTGAGCCCATCCTCGATGTTCCGCTCCACGTTCTCCACCACCACGATGGCATCATCCACCACGATGCCGATAGCGAGCACCAGCCCGAACAGCGTCAGGGTGTTGATGGAGTAACCGAGCATCAGCAGCACCGCGAAGGTACCGATCACCGACACCGGCACCGCCAGCAGCGGAATGATCGAGGCACGCCAGGTCTGCAGGAACAGCGTGACCACCAGTACCACCAGCAATATCGCTTCAAGCAGGGTCTTCACCACCGAGTGAATGGAATCCCGGACGAAAATCGTGGTGTCGTACACCGCCTCGTATTTCACCCCTTCCGGAAAACGGGTGGATAATTCATCCATCGCGGCGATGACCTGATCCCGGATCTCCAGAGCATTGGCACCTGGCGACTGGAAAATACCGACGCCAACGGCATCGTTACCGTCCAGCTGCGAGCGCAGGGTGTAATCACCTGCCCCCAACTCCAAACGGCCAACGTCCGAGAGCCGGACGATCTCCCCCTGGTCCCCGCTTTTCAGCACGATGTCGCCAAACTCTTCCACCGTCCGCAGACGGCCCTGTGCGTTGATCAACGTCAGAAAGTCACTGCTTGGCATCGGCTCGGCACCGAGCTGCCCGGCGGAAACCTGCACGTTCTGTTCACGAATGGCGCGCACCACATCGCCGGCGGTCAACCCCCGGGAAGCCACTTTGTCCGGGTCCAGCCAGGCCCGCATGGCGTAGTCACCACCACCGAACACCTGCGCGTCACCGACCCCGGGGATCCTTGCCAGCACGTCCTTCACGTGCAGCCGCACATAGTTTCGCAGGTAGAGCGTATCGTAACGACCGTCCGGCGAAGTCAAATGCACCACCATCAGGAAGGTGGGAGACTGTTTCTGGGTGGTCACCCCCTGGCGTCGCACGTCCTCGGGCAACCGCGCCAGCGCCTGGCTGACCCGGTTCTGCACCCGTACCGTGGCGTCGTCGGCGTCGGTACCGGGACTGAACGTCACGGTCATCTGCAACACGCCGTCGGAGCCGGCCACCGACTTGATGTAAATCATGCCCTCGACGCCGTTGATCGCTTCTTCCAATGGCGTCGCCACGGTTTCGGCGATCACCTTGGGGTTGGCACCGGGATATACCGTGCGCACCACCACCGAAGGCGGCACCACTTCCGGATACTCGCTGATCGGCAAAAGCGGGATCGAGATCGCGCCCACCGCGAGGATGATGATCGACAGCACCGCGGCAAAAATCGGGCGGTCGACAAAGAAACGAGAGAAATTCATGACAAAAGTACCCTCTTGGCCACTAGTGTCCCACAGATGTGGAACAGGCGGTTTACACGCAACACGCTGGCACGCCTACACGCTGATTCGCTGATTCGCTGATTCGCTGCCAAGGCAGCTTCCCACAGCGGCTCCGTAGCTTCCTTTGTGGGAAACTGCCTTGGCAGCGAATGCAGCGCGACTTCATATCTCCAAGACCAATAGACTGGCCACGGCCATGGATTCCGCGGTCAAACGTCAGAACCATCAAAATTTATGGGACAGCAATGCCCTCTTGGCGCGCTCCGCTGAGCGCGCTCGATCCATGGACTTGAGTTATACCGGTGTCAGTTGATCAGGGCGCCGCCGCCACCTCGGGCTCCTGGGTGGCCGCCACGCGCATTTCCACCAGGGTCGGCGCCACCGGCATGCCGGACATGAACACTTTCTGCACGCCGTTGACGATGACCCGCTCACCGGGCTTCAGGCCGTCGCGGATCACCACCAGGCCATCCACGGTGCGGCCAGCGTCGACGTTACGGCGAGAGGCTTTGTTCTCATCGTCCACCACGTAGACGTAACGGCGATCCTGATCGGTAAGCAGCGCTTTGCTGTCAATCAGCAACGCGGTGTCGAGACGCTCGGCGGGCAGTTCCACCCGAGCGAATTGCCCCGGTTTGAAATAGCCGTCCGGGTTCGGCACCACGGCGCGGAACTGCAAGGTGCCGGTGCCGGCGTTGAGGCGGTTGTCGATGAAATCCACCTTGCCGCGATGCGGATAGCCGTTTTCACCGCTCAGGCCGATACGCACTTCGGTGTCCTCGCCACTGCCCAGCAGCTCCCGGCCGCGCAGGTAGGAATCGCTGTCGCTCTCGAAGTACACGTACACCGGATCCACCGACACCAGTGTGGTCAGCAGAGTCTGATCGGCGTTGGCCAGGTTGCCGCGAGTGACCATGGCGCGGCCGGCACGGCCGGTGATCGGAGAGCGCACCTCGGTGTACTCCAGATCAAGACGGGCGGTTTCCAGCGCCGCTTCGGCGGCATTCATGGCCGCACGCGCCGACACCATCGCCGACGCGCGGCGGTCGTATTCCTCGCGGGAGATGGCGCGGCTGCCCCCCAGCCGTTCCGCCCGGGAGGCCTCGCTCCTGGCCAATTGATACTGGCTGCGGGCCTGGGCCAGGTCGGCGGCGGCGGCCCGTTCACGGGCACGGTAAGGGCGCTGGTCAATGACGAACAGCACATCGCCCTGTTCCACCAGTTCCCCTTCCTCGAAGCTCACCTTATCGATGTAGCCGCTGACACGGGGACGCAGGTCCACGGTTTCCGGCGCTGCCACCCGGCCGGTGAAGTCATCCCAGAGGGTCACCGGATCGTCCAGCACCTTCGCCACCTTGACCGCCGGCGGCGGCATTTGCGCCTGCTCCTGCTCGCCACGAGCATCGCAGCCGGCCAATCCAACGGCCACCATGAGTAGGAGGGCGAGCCCGATGATCAGCTCTCCCCCGCTGGCGTAATGGGTATTGATTGAATCCATGTTGCGCTCGCTCCTGCTGTTCGGGCCTTGCAGGCAATACGCCTGCTCTCAATTGATAATGGTTCCCATTTTCAAAACTATAAAACTGACTGACCGTCAGTCAATAACGAGGCACCACCAAGAGAGGTCAAACGGGCAATGCCCCGGGCATCAGGCTCGTTCTTCCCCTGGCCGCGAACATTAATTCCTCAACCAATGTTGAGGTCAACGGCGTTTCTTGATGGGTTTACCGATGGTCGACATAGGCACGGCCTATTCGACAGCGACGCGGGTCGGCGGCCCCCGCTTGCCGCCTGACGGGGCCATGCCAGCCCTTGGCGGCGGGTCCCTTCCACGGCCAATACCATAGGGCGCCACGGCCAGCAGGTGATATCCGTTTACTGCGGAATAATTGCCTGATTCTGTGAGGCGCACAGAATCAGGCAGTCAGACAGGACAGACCCCGGACTGAGCCGACGCCCCACTATCCGGCAAGTGAGAACAGCATCACGCAGCCCACCCCTCACACCGAAAAAAGGACAAGGCTGTTGAAACAAAGGGCTTTGCACCATATTGCCGCGTCATAAAACCGACACTGGCTCGATGTCATGCAGGCCCTGCCCCAACCCGGATCAGGCTAGATTCCGGATTGTCGCGGATCACCATGACAATCCCTCCGGCTTGCCTGAAATTGCTTGTTACTCCACAGTAATTGCACGATCCTGCAGCATTCCGGAGGCCACGCTTACCCGGTCACGGGCAGTGCGTATACTGCGGGCAAACACACGGAGGGCACTATCGTGGCGCATCACTCCTTTTCTTCTTTTGCATCGTCCGGGCAGGACAACGAACTCGATCAGCTCCGTTCCCGGTTGACCCGAACCGTGCTGCGGCACTCCCCGGAGGATGGCATCGAGGAGTCCTCGTTGTCGGGTCTGCATCTGGGCCGGGCCGACACACCCACGCAATGCACCTCAGCCATCTATGAACCCTGCCTGTGCGTCATCGTCCAGGGCAGCAAGACGATCTGGCTTGGTGACCGGGAGATCGTCTATGGCCCCTTGAGTTACCTGGTGTCCTCGGTCCATCTGCCGGTGCTCGGGCAAATCAACGTGGCCAGCCCCGGAGAGCCGTTTCTGTCCATTCGCCTGGATGTGGATTCCCAGGAAGTGGCGGATCTGGTGTTCGAACTGGGCGAGGCGCTGAGTGACGAGGATCATTGCCCGGAGATCAATTGCGGCCTGTGCATGGCCCCCATCGACACCGCCATGCTGGACGCCACCACCCGGCTGGTGGAATTGCTGGACAAGCCCGCCGATGTGCCAATCATGGCGCCACTGATCCGGCGTGAGATCCTGTATCGCGCCCTGATCGGCGAGATGGGCGCGCGCATGCGCAAGTTCGCCGCCGCGGACAGCCAGTCCCACCGGGTTTCCAAGGTCATCGCCCTGCTCAAGGATCGCTATACCCAACCGCTGCGGGTTCGCGATCTCGCCGACCAGGTCAATATGAGCGAGTCGTCCCTGTTCCACAGTTTCAAACAGGTGACGCGCATGTCGCCGCTGCAGTTCCAGAAGAAGCTGCGTCTGCACGAGGCGCGTCGTCTGATGCTCAGCGAAGGCCTGGAAGCGGCCACCGCCAGCTACCGGGTGGGCTACGAAAGCCCGTCCCAGTTCAGCCGCGAATACAGCCGCATGTTCGGCGCGCCGCCACGGGCCCATGTGCAGAGCCTGCTGAGCGGCGAAGCCGTTGGCGCCCCCGCCTGAGTCCGTTTTTTGTGGGCAGGGGCGCCACGCCGCCCCTGCCCCGTCCCGTTTTGTTCCCGGAGAGGTTGATGAATCATCTGTTCACACCGCTTGGCCTGGGCCCTCTGACCCTGGACAACCGCATCATCATTGCGCCGATGTGCCAATACTCGGCGGAACACGGCAACGCCAGCAGCTGGCACACCATCCACCTGGGCACGCTGACGCAGTCCGGTGCCGGGCTATTGATTCTGGAAGCCACCGCGGTGCGACCGGAAGGGCGCATCAGCCCCGAGGATCTGGGGTTATGGAACGATGACAACGAGGCCGCACTGAAAACCGTGCTCGACCAGGTGCGTGCCTGGTCCACGATGCCGGTGGGTATTCAGTTGGCCCACGCCGGCCGCAAAGCGTCCACCCTGCGCCCCTGGCAAGGCGGTGCCCAGATCAAACCGGATCAGGACCACGGCTGGCGCACCCGCGCGCCTTCCGATCTGCCTTTCCAGGCCGGTGAAGAAGCGCCGGAGCCGCTCACCGAAGATGACATCGGCGAGTTGATCGAAGCGTTCGTCACCGCCGCCAAGCGGGCGCACCGTCTGGGTCTGGATCTGATCGAGATTCATGGCGCCCATGGCTACCTGCTGCACGAGTTCCTGTCGCCGCTCTCCAACCAGCGCCAGGACCGCTATGGCGGCAGCCTTGAGAACCGCATGCGGTTGCTGCTTGAGGTGTTCGAGGCGGTACGCGACGCGGTGCCGGAAATGGCCGTGGGGGTGCGGGTCTCCGCCACCGACTGGGCTGCGGACGGCTGGGACCTGGAGCAAACCGTGGCACTGGCCAAAGCCCTCAAAGCACGCGGCTGCCATTTCATCCATGTTTCCAGCGGTGGCCTGACACCGGCGCAGAAGATTCCCGTCGGCCCCGGCTATCAAACCGCCCTGGCCGCGCGCATCAAGGCTGAAAGCGGTTTGACCACCATCGCGGTGGGCCTGATCACCGAACCGGAACAGGCGGAAACGCTGCTGGCGTCCGGTCAGGCGGATGCCGTCGGCCTGGCCCGCGGCATCTTGTATAACCCGCGCTGGCCGTGGCACGCCGCCGCCCGTCTCGGCGCCACGGCCCAGGCCTCCCCGCAGTATCTGCGCAGCGAGCCTTACGGCGCGCGGGGATTGTTCAAACAGTAAACCGCCCCGGCCCGGTGCACACTCACCGGGCCACCCGCCGTGCCCGCCCCATTCCAGCGCCCCCGCCCTGCACCATTGTCCATGCTGACACGGTTTCGTCACGGCACGGAACTTGAATACACTAGGCGGTCCGCTTGCCGGCCCCCCGGCGGGCCTCTGCTTGAATCAGAACCATCCCGCCCCCATATAGGGCGCGAATTAAGCTTCCCGCCTATCGGCCCGGACAGCTCGGCCGGATACCCACCCCGGTGTCCGACCACGAAGGTCCTCCCACCCACAACGTGGCAATGGACCCACCACAACTTTTCTGCATTCCAAAAGACCAGAAGGAGAGGAAACCATGGCGGAAACACGCGTGACCATCATCCCGGGCGACGGCATCGGCCCGGACATCGTCGATGCCACCGTTCGAGTCCT
Source organism: Alcanivorax xiamenensis (assembly GCF_009846745.1). NCBI lineage: Bacteria > Pseudomonadati > Pseudomonadota > Gammaproteobacteria > Oceanospirillales > Alcanivoracaceae > Alcanivorax > Alcanivorax xiamenensis. Next base: position 228,254 of record NZ_AQPF01000003.1, read on the forward strand.
GGATGCTCTGGACTGCGGCCTGGCCTATGACTACGCCATCGCCGGGCAAACCGCCCTGGACAAGGGCCTGGACCTGGTCCCCCAGGAAACCCTCGACATGATCGGCAAGAACCCGGTGGCACTGAAAGGGCCGATCACCACCCCGGTGGGCAAGGGGTTCCGCTCGGTCAACGTTACCCTGCGCAAATATTTCGACCTGTTCGCCAACGTCCGCCCCGCCCTCTCCATCCCCGGTGTCCGCTCCCGCTACGACAATGTCGATATCCTCACCGTGCGTGAAAACATCGAAGGCATTTACTCCGGTGAAGGCCAGATGGTCAGCGACGACGGCGAACGGGCCGAGTTGCGCAGCGTGATCACCCGCAAGGAATCCAAGCGTCTGATCCGCTTCGCTTACGAAGCCGCGCGCCGGCTGGGCCGCAAAAAAGTCACCGTGGTGCACAAAGCCAACATCATGAAGTCCACCTCCGGGCTGTTCCTGGATGTGGCACGCAGCGTGGCCAAGGAATACGACGATATCGAGCACGAGGAAATGATCGTCGACAACTGCGCCATGCAACTGGTGATGAACCCTCACCGTTTCGACGTCATCGTCACCACCAACCTGTTCGGTGATATTCTTTCCGATCTCTGCGCCGGCCTGGTGGGCGGCCTCGGACTGGCACCGGGCGCCAACGTCGGAGAAGACAAGGGCATCTTTGAAGCGGTGCACGGCAGCGCCCCGGACATCGCCGGCAAGGGGGTCGCCAACCCCACCGCCCTGATGCTCGGCGCCGCCATGATGCTCGACTATCTGGATCTCAACAGCGAGGCCGAACGCCTGCGCAATGCCCTGCGCACGGTGGTAGGCGAAGGGGACAAAGTCACCCCCGATCTGGGTGGACGCAGCAGCACCACGGAATTCACCGATGAGGTGATTCGCAAGCTGGCGCTGTAATAAGGGACTGTCTGCTTACACGGACCACGCCGGCACGCCAAATCCAAAGCCTGCCACGAAGCCGCTGTGGGAAGCTTGCTTGCAAGCGAATCTCTTGGGCCCGAAAGCCTATTCGCTTGCAAGGAAGCATTGCAGGGCACCATAAAAGCTCCCACAGCGGCTTCGTAGTTCGGTTTGAGGGAAACGGTGAGGCAGCGGCTCACGACCCGCCATTCCCGGCCCGCTCGTGAGCCGGATCAAGAAACCCGATGGTTTTGCATTTTTAACGGCCTGCCCTCTAGGCGCCATGGCCATGTGCTCTATATGCTGAAGCTTCGTTGTTCATGTCGGAACACGGTAGATACCAAGGAGGCGTCATGAGCCAATCAGCGGAAACCGAAGCCCTGAAAAAAGACCTTGAGCAGTTGCGCCGGGACCTCAAAGCCCTGGCCGACGCAGTCAAGCAATCCACTCAGGAACACGCGCAGGAACATCTCAACAGCGCCCGCGAGACCTTCGAAGGTGCCCGCCAAAGCGCGTCCCGGCAAGCCGAGCATCTGGGAGAGGAGATCAAGGCCCGCCCTTTTACCAGCGTGCTCACGGCGTTCGGCGTGGGCCTGCTGCTCGGCAAGCTGTTCGGCCGTTGAGTGTAAAACTGCGCGGCAAGCTGGCCGGGCTGTTCGGTCTCAATGCAATCGTCTGGCTGATCACGCTGATCAGTCTGGCGGGGCTGTTGAGCCTGACAGCGGCGGCCTGGATCGCGCTGACGCCGCCATTGGGCGCGGCCCTGGCCGCGCTTATCAGCGGCGCCGGTTTGCTGGTGGTGGCCGGCGCGCTCGGCTACGGACTGGTTCGCGCCAATCGGCCCGCTCCGGCCCGCGATGAAGCGCCACCGCCGGCGCCAGGCCCGACGGAAAGCGTCCTGGAGTCCGGCCTGCGCCCTCTGGTGGGCGATCAAACTCTGGAGTGGGCGCGCCGGAATAGCGGACTGTTGATGATCGGCGCCTTCACCGCTGGCGTGGCGATCGCCGCCAGCCCCACTCTGCGCCGCGGCCTGACCCGGGTTGCCGGCCCGGTGGTGACACGCAAGGCCGTCGACACCTGGCGGGCTTTTAATCAGGAAGACTGACCCACGGCGCCAACCGCCTTCCAGGTTGGCGCCCCTCTTTTGACTTAGCCTGACTATGTCAAATCCCTAGAAAACATCGCTTTTCATTAAGCAGGGCTGATGCAATGGTAATGCTCACCGGGGCACCCCGGCCTGTTTCGAATCCAGCCCGATTTAACAAGAGAGCAAAGCCGATGTCAGAACACCATTCCGCCATTGCCTGGACTCGCGCCGCCCATCCGGACGGCGGCGGAAGCTACTCCCGCAACCATCTGGCCACCCTCAATGGCGACCAGACCATACGGGTCTCCGCCGCGGTGGACTATCAGGGCGACGCCAACTGCGCCGACCCGGAGCAGCTGCTGATCACCTCCGTGTCCAGTTGCTACATGCTGTTCTTCCTCGCCATCGCCGATGCCAAGGGTTACCAGGTGGAGAGCTACCGGGACACGCCGGTGGGCTTTCTGGAAAAGAACGAGGAAGGCCGACTGGCGGTGACCCGGGTGGAATTGCAACCCGCTATCGAGTTCGCCGGCGGCCAGACACCGGAACCGGCTGAGCTGCAACGCATTCACGCCGGCGCCCACCGCAATTGCTTTATCGGCAATTCGCTGAAAACCAAGGTGCGCCTGCGCACCCAGTCCGCGGCAGCCTGAGCGGATAACGCAAAACAAGGAGAATCGTGATGAGCGCGCAAGCCGATCTCAATGCCCCTCTGATACTGCGAGAAGACCAGGATGGCCTGGTCACTTTGACCCTGAACCGGCCCCGCCACTACAACGCCTTGTCCGAGGAGATGCTGGCGGCGCTGAAAACCGAACTGGATGCCCTGGCCAACGACGAGACCTTGCGCTGCGTGGTGTTGCGGGCGGCGGGCAAGGCGTTTTGCGCCGGCCATGACCTGCGTCAGATGCACGGGCATCTGGGCGAGCAGGACTACTACCAACAATTGTTCGCCACCTGCAGCGGCGTGATGCAAAGCTTGTTGGCGGTACCGGTACCGGTGATCGCGGCCGTTCAGGGCGTGGCCACCGCTGCCGGCTGCCAACTGGTCGCCAGTTGCGATCTGGCGGTGGCCACGGACAGCGCCCGTTTCGCTGTATCCGGCATCAATGCCGGGCTATTCTGCTCCACGCCTTCGGTGGCGCTGTCCCGCAATGTCCCGGCCAAGCGTGCCTTCGAGATGCTGGTGACCGCGCGCTTCATCGACGCCGCCACCGCCGCCGACTGGGGATTGATCAATCAAGCCGTGCCAGAGGCGGAACTGGACGGCGCGGTAACCGCCCTGGCCGCGTCGATCATGGAAAAAAGCCCGGCGGCGATCCGCCATGGCAAGGCCATGTTCTACCGGCAACGGCAACTGCCCCTGGACGAGGCTTACCGTTTCGCCGGCGAGGTGATGGCCCGGAACATGATGGAAGCGGACGCCGCCGAAGGGATCGACGCCTTCCTCAACAAACGGTCGGCGCAATGGCAATACTAAACGGATGAACGAGCACACCCGGACCTCTTTGCCCGCCGGCTTCATGCGGCGCCTGCCACCACTGGTGGCGCTGGCCTATTTCGAGGTGGCGGCGCGCACCCGCAGTTTCGCCGCCGCCGCCAAGGAACTGAGTGTGACCCCGGCGGCGGTGAGTCATCAGATCAAGGCCCTGGAAGAACAACTCGGAGTCGCTCTGTTCATTCGCCACCATCGCCGGGTGACGCCCACGGCGACGGCCCTGAGCATCCTTCCCCGGTTACAGGACGGCTTCGCCGCGCTGGTCGATGCCGTCGATGAACTGCGCAGCCAGGGCGAGGCCCGGAACGTCATCACGGTGTGCGCCGAGCCGCTGTTCGCCACCAAATGGCTGGTGCCGCGCCTGCACCGCTTCTACGCCCGCCACCCGGAGGCGGAAGTGCGGCTGCAGGCCAGTCTGCATTCCGTGGATACCGCCCCCGGCGGACCGGTCACCGCGTCCGCCTTTTCCCGCGCCGGCATCGATCTGACCATCCGCTTCGGCTACGGCCAATATCCCGACATGCACAGTTCACCGCTGTTGGAAGTGGCCCTGGTACCGGTGGCCGCCCCCGGAGCGGGCCGGAACACCATCACCGAAGTACTCGATAACGGCGCCCTGCTTACCGACAATACCGCTGGCCGCTCCAGCGAGCGGTTCGGCTGGCGCGAATGGTGCGAAGCGGCCGGCGAACCTTTTCCCGCCGACGCTCGCGAGCATCACTTTGGCAACGGCTTGCTGGCTCTGGAGGCCACCCTGACCGGCCAGGGCGCCTGGCTGGTCTGCCCCGAACTGGTGAAAACGGAGCTGGCCTCGGGCACCCTGCGCCGGTTGAGCGAAGTGGCGCTGCCCTGCCGATTCCATTACTTCATCGTCAGCCCGGAGCGCGCCTCCCCCCGGTCCATCGTCACCGACTTCCACGACTGGCTGCTGGATGAAGGCTGTCCGGCCAACGGACCAGAACCCGGAACCGCCTCGGCCCGCTAGGGCCTGCTCACACTACTTGCATCCCGCCTAGTTGGAAGCAAAAAGGGCAAGCAGGCGGGACGCAAGTAGTGTGAACAAGGCCCTAGTTCCCCACGGTGCGCATGCCTTCCTCGCCGTAACGTTCGCCAGCGGCACCGTGGCGGGGAAAGATCGCATCCAGTTGCGCCAGTTCGTCGTCGCTCAGCCGCACCTCCAGCGCCGCCAGATTCTCCCGCAGATAACGGCGGCGTTTGGTGCCGAACAGCGCGATCACATCCTCACCCCGGGCCAGTACCCAGGCCAGCGCCAGCTGCGATGGCAGCACCTGTTTCTGTTCCGCCAGCGCATGCACCTGATCCACCAGGTCCAGATTGCGTTGAAAATTCTCACCTTGGAAACGTGGGTTGTGGCGACGGAAATCCCCTTCCTCGAAATCCCCCGGCGAGCGGATCGCGCCGGTCAGGAATCCCCGGCCCAGCGGGCTGTAGGCGACGAAGCTGATGCCCAGCTCACGGCAGGTACCCAATACCCCGTCTTCCGGATCACGGGTCCATAGCGAGTATTCGCTCTGCAACGCGCTGATGGGGTGGACCGCCTGCGCCCGGCGCAGGGTTTCCGGCGCCGCCTCGCTCAATCCCAGGTAGCGGACCTTCCCTTCCCTCACCAGATCGGCCATGGCGCCAACGGTGTCCTCGATCGGCACTTGCGGATCCACCCGGTGCTGGTAATACAAGTCGATGGTGTCCACGCCCAGACGGCGCAGGCTGCCTTCCACGGACTGGCGCACGTAATCCGGGCGGCCATTGATACCACGGGCGTGCGGATCCGAGGGATCGCGGACAATGCCGAATTTGGTGGCCAGAAAGGCCTGATCACGCTTGCCGGCGATGGCGCGCCCCACCAGTTCTTCATTGGTGTGCGGTCCATACATGTCGGCGGTATCGATCAGGGTGACGTTCTTCTCCAGAGCCGCGTGCAAGGTGGCCATGGATTCCCGGTCGTCCCGATCACCATAGAAGTCACTCATGCCCATGCAGCCCAGGCCCAGAGCCGAGACCAGCGGACCGTCCCGGCCCAGTCGTCGTTGTTGCATCTTCGAACTCCTCGACGGATAGGTTCTTTGCAATGAAAGAAAACAGACCGGCAAAGTGTGTTCGTTCAATCCTGGCCGATAAACAGGTATTCGTGATTAACTCTGTTCATCATTTCTGAACAGTGGCGATCGTCTCATGGACCGTCTGCGAGCCATGGAAATTTTTGTCCGGGTGGTGGAAGCCGGTAATTTCACCCGGGCCGCGGAAACCCTGTCACTGCCCAAAGCCACGGTAAGCACGGCGGTGCGGCAACTCGAAGACCATCTTGGTGTCCAGTTGCTGCACCGCACCACCCGGCGGGTGTCCCTGACTCTGGATGGGAGCGCTTACTACGAGCGCAGCCTTCACTTGCTGGAGGAACTGGCGGACACCGAGGCGCTGTTCACCGACGGCCACCGACCGGCCGGGCGGCTCCGTGTCAACATGCCGGCCCGGCCGGCACGGCTGGTGATCCTGCCCCGTTTGATGGCGTTTTCCGAGACTTATCCGGACATTCACCTGGAATTGGGCATCAACGACCGGCTGGTGGATCTGGTCCAGGAAGGCGTGGACTGCGCGCTGCGCGTAGGTGAGTTATCCGACTCCAGCCTGGTGGCCCGTCGTCTGGGCTACCTCACCGAGATCAGCTGCGCCTCGCCCACTTACCTGGCCCGGTACGGCACACCAGCAACCCCACAAGACCTTTCCCGTCACCAGGTGGTCAACTATCACTCCGGCCGCACCGGCCGGCCGCTGCCTTGGGAATACACCGAGCACGGCCGGGTCCACGAGTGCCAACCGGACGGGTGCCTGACCGTGGACAATTCAGAGGCTTACATCAGTGCCGCCCTGGCCGGCTTCGGCCTGGTGCAAGTGCCGCTGTACAGCGTCCGCCCCCATCTCGACAACGGCGAGCTGGTGGAAGTGCTGGCGGACTATCGGCCGGTGCCGAGCCCGGTGTCGGTGGTGTATGCGCACCACCGACACCGCTCATCCAAGGTCCGGGCCTTCGTCGACTGGCTGGAGCAGACACTGCGCGACCTTCCCGGTCTGGAGCGTCATCCTCGGTAACGACCAGGATGAATGCAGGCCGACATCGCGATCCGCGGGCCACTGTTTTCCCATGGTTTTTGGAATGGCGCCAGACGTCGGACGCTGACACGCCCGCACGCGGATTCGCTGGCAAGCTCGCTTCCCACAGCGACTTCGTAGGTCCCCCGTGGGAAGCGAGCTTGCTCGCGAATACAGTGCGGATTCATGTCTACAAGGCCGCGTAAGCGGGTCATGGGTTTGGCGTGTAAGCGTGCCAGCGAGTTGTGGGACAGCAGCGGCTCACGAGCCGCGATCTTCCAGCAGGTTCGCCTGACGCAACCGGTCACGAATCCGATCCAGTGCCTCCGGGTTGGCCAGGGCATCGCGATTATCGCTACGGGCGGCACCGTTGAGCAGCGCGGCCACCGCCAGTTCCACCTTCTTACCGCTGCGGGTATAGGGAATATCCGGCACCGCGATAACGTGCTTGGGAACGTGACGCGGGCTGGCCCCCGTGCGTATCCTTGCCCGCAGACGCTGTATCAGTTCCTCGCTCAGTTCCCCGTCGTCATTCGCCACCACCAGCAGCACCACTTCCACATCACCGTCGATCTGACGCCCCACCACCAGACTGTCCTTGACCCGCCCCTCGGTTTCCACCTGACGATAGATCTCCGCGGTGCCGATACGCACACCACCGGGATTCAAAGTGGCATCGGAACGACCGTGAATCACCGCGCCGCCGTGTTCGGTAAAGTGAATGAAATCGCCGTGTGCCCAGACCCCGGGGAAGGTTTGGAAATAGGCGGCACGATAACGCTCGCCCCGCGGGTCACCCCAGAACGCCACCGGCATGGACGGCAACGGCTGTCGGCATACCAGTTCACCCCGACCTTCGCTGACCGGTTCGCCGTCGTCCCCGTAAGCCGCCGCGTCCACGCCCAGGAAACGGCACTGGATCTCCCCCCGGCGCACCGGCAACAGCGGCGTGGCGCCGACAAAACAGCCGCAGATATCGGTGCCGCCAGCGATGGAACCGAGCAGCACACCGGGCGCGCCATCGGCATAGACCCAGTCATAATCCTCCGGCAGCAACGGCGATCCGGTGGAGAACAACACGCGCAGAGCGGACAGGTCGAGCGTCCTCGCCGGCGCCAGCCCGGCCTTGCGGCATCCCGCCAGGAAGCGCGCACTGGTGCCAAAGTGAGTGACCCGTTCGTCCGCCACCCGGTGCCACAACATGTCCAGATCCGGATAACCGGGCGAGCCGTCCACGGTGATCACCGCCGCACCGGTAAGCAAAGCTGAAGCCTGCCAGTTCCACATCATCCAGCCGCACGTGGTGAAATAGAGGAAACGGTCCTCCGGCCCGACATCGCCGTGCAACATCAATTCCTTGGCATGGTTGACCAGTAACCCGGCGGCGCCATGGACGATGCACTTGGGTTTACCGGTGGTGCCGGAGGAGTAAAGGATGTACACCGGATGATCCGGCGGCAGCGGCGTGAACGATGGGGCCTGGCCTTCGCCCTCGGCCAGCGCCGCTGGCCAGGAGGTGACCAGATCACCGGCCACGGCCGGCTGATCCGGCAGTTGTTCGACGCTGACCACGCAACGCAAGCCCGGCAGTTCCCTGATCAACCCGGCGAAGTCCTCCTGACGCGGGAATACCTTGCCGCCGTAGCCGTAACCGTTCACCACGATCAGGGCGGCGGGTTCAATCTGGCTAAAGCGATCCAGGATGGCGCCGGTGCCGAAGTCCGGGGAGGCGGAGCTCCAGATTGCCCCCAGGCTGGTGGCCGCCAGCATCCCCACCAGAGCTTCATAACCGTTGGTCACCACCGCGGCGACACGATCCCCCCGAACAATGCCCCGGGCACGAAGAAAGGCTTCCAGAGCCCCCACATCCGCCTTCAGTTGCGCATAACTCTTGCGCAATACCGGCCGGGTTTCGCAATAGGCCACCACCGCCTCACGGGCGGCGTGCTCTCCTTCCGCGAAACGCAGCAGATTGGCGGCGAAGTTCATGCGCATGCCGGGAAACCACTCGGCGCCGGGCATGCCATGACCTCCCAGCACCCTCTTGGCCGGCACCTCGCATATCAGCCCGCAATAGTCCCACAGCTGCCGCCAGAACGACTCCAATTCCTCAATCGACCACTGATGCAAGGCGTGATAGTCGGCAAAGGGGCCAAACCCCCGTGTTTCCAGCCATGTTTTGAAACGTCCCATCTGACAGTTGGCCAGGGTATCCGCCGAAGGGGACCAGACCATCGGGGAATCTTCCATCTTGCTCATTCATTTCTCCTATTAAAAAACGTCATGCCGGACTCGATCCGGCATCTCCTTCCACGGAGCCACGCGCCCTGCGGAGGGAGAGCCCGGGTCAAGCCCGGGATGAAGGGGTGTTTGTCAGAGGTGCCCTAAGGCCCGCCGTAGATTTCGTTGGGTAGCCAGGTGGCCAGCGGCTCGAACCAGAACACCAGCGCCAACCCCAGCAGTTGCAACAGAATGAACGGCAATACACCGAGATAGATATGGCGCGTGGTGATCCCCGGCGGGCACACGCCCTTGATATAGAACAGCGCGAAGCCCACCGGAGGGGTCAAAAACGAGGTCTGCAGACACAGCGCGAACAGAATGGCGAACCACACCGGCTCCACGCCCAGGGAGAACACCACCGGCGCCACCAGCGGCAGAATGATCAAGGTGATTTCCACCCAGTCCAGAAAAAAACCGAGCAGGAACGTGACCAGAAGAATGGTCAGCACAATACCGGTGGTGCCGAACGGCAAACCGGTGATCGCCGCGCGGATGACATCATCGCCGCCCAATCCGCGCAGCACCGCCGCGAACACCGTGGCGCCGATGAAGATGCCAAAAATAAACGCCGTGGTACGGCTGGTTTGATAGAGCGCGTCCCTGAGCACCGTCATATTCAGACGCCGGCTGAGCAACGCCATCAACAGAGCCCCCGCCGCGCCCACGCCAGACGCTTCCGTCGTGGTGGCGATACCAAAAAAGATCGAGCCCAGCACGGCAATAATCAGCGCCAGCGGCGGCACCACCGACAAGAACAGATCCCGGACCGCGCGCCCGTCCAGACGTTCCTGATGTTTCGGCGCTGGCGCCAGATCCTTCTTCAACCACGATGCGGTGATGATGTAGAGGATGTACATCGCCCCCAGCATCATGCCCGGGATCAAGGCCCCCATGAACAGTTTGCCGACGGAAGCCGCGGAGGTACCCAGGCGATCCGCCATCAACACCAGCATGATGCTCGGCGGCACCAGAATACCCAGGGTGCCCACCGAACAGGCGGTGCCCACGGCCAGCGATTTGTTGTACTGGGCCTGCATCATCGGTCCCAGCGACAACATGCCCAACAACACCACGGAAGCGCCGACGATGCCGGTGGACGCCGCCAGCAGAATGCCCACCACCACCACGGTGATCGCGTACCCGCCGCGCAACGGCCCGAGTACCCGTACCAGACTGTGCATCAGTTTCTCGGCGATGCCGGAGCGGTCCAGCATGATGCCCATGAAGATGAAAAGCGGTAGCGCCACCATCAGTTCATTGGCCACGATGCCGTATATGCGGGCATCCAGCACGCCGATGGTTCCGGCCCAGGTGAACCAGAGATCGGCGTCGAAATACTGAATCAATACACTGCCAATGACAGCGAACAACAGTCCCACGCCCGCCAGCGCCCAGGCCACGGGGAAGCCCAATAGCAGCAACCCCATGAAACTGGCGAACATGGCAATAACCAGAGTTTGTTCCAGACCCATAATAGTGGTGCCTCTCGATCAAGGGTGGGGATGAGCACCATCGTGTTCATCCGTGCCGGGCTGGATTTGACGAGGAAAACGGAACAGGAAAGTGGCGCAGCGCAATCCCCGGGAGAACAACGCCACGGCCACCAGCATCAACCCCAGAGGCAAAACGCTTTTGAAAATAAACCGGTGCGACAGCCCACTGGGGGCCTGGGAGCGCTCGCTGAAGGTGTAGGCCTTGTAGGCGTAGGGCACCAGCGCGTCGATCATCAAATAAAGAATCGGCAGGGCCAGCAGGACGATGGCCACCAGTTCGATCCACCCCTGGGCTTTCAGGGAAAATTTTTCCCGCAACACATCCACTCTGACGTGATCGTCCCGCACCACGGCGTAGCCCAGGGTCAACATCATGGCGGCGCCGAATAAGTGCCAGGACAATTCTTCCAGGGCGATGGAGCCCTCATTCATCACGAAACGGCTGAACACATTGCTCAACACCACCGCCAGGACGGCCAGCCAGAGCCAGGAGCACAGACGCCCCACTCCGGCCACGAACGTATCCAGCCGCCAGGACAACCGGTTGTAAGGCAAGGCATTGGCCGCGGGAGTGGCGGCAGCGGGAGAAACGGGCTTGTCGGTCACGATCACCTCTGCATCGGATAGCAAATGACGTCGGCAGGCACCGGACAGTGCCTGCCCCGGGGTTATCCGGTTCGGGTCAGTGGTACTGCTCAGTCGTACTGATAGAAGTCCCGCGGCAGATACCCTTTGCTGTGCCAGATGGCGTGGTGCTTCATGAAATCACGTTGACTGGTGAGCACGCGCTTGAACATCGGGTTCTTGGCGGCCATGTCATCGAGCACCTTGTTGGTGACCTTTTCCAATTCGCGCAGCACCGGCTCCGGCAGGGTCTGGGCGGTTACGCCTTCCTTCTCGTATTCGCGCAGGGCGGAGGGCTGCGCCCATTCGCTCTGGGCAAACCCTTTAAGAACAGCGGATTCGCAGCCCATTTCAATCAAGGCGCGGCTTTCCGGCTTGAGCTTGTTCCAGGCGTCCTTGTTCACCAGCAAATGGGAGGTGGTGAGGGTCTGGTGCCAACCCGGCATTACGTAGTTCTTTATGATCTGATCCAAGCCCAGCATCTTGTCGATGGCGGGCTGGGAGAACTCAGTGGCGTCGATGGTCTTGCGTTCCAGCGACTGATACAGCTCGCCGCCCGGGATCATGGTGACCGAGGCCCCCAGTTCTTCCAGCACCTTGCCGCCGATACCGGCGAAGCGGATCCGCAGTCCGTCGATGTCCTTGAGTTCAGTGATCGGCTTGGCGAACCAGCCCGCGCCCTCGGGACCGATGATGCTGCACAGCATCGGGTGGATGTTGCGCTCGTCGTAAATTTCTTCCAGCAGCGCCTTGCCGTCACCTTCGTAATACCAGGCCAGATAGGCCGGCGGTTCCATATTGAACGGCGCTCCGGAGTACAGGGGCAGAGCCGGAATGGTGCCCTGATCGTAGCCGACCCAGGTGTAGCCCGCCGGGTACTTACCCTCGCTCACGGCGTCCATGATTTCAAATGGCGGCACCAGTTCGCCGGGCTCGTAGTAACGCAATTGAATGTCGCCGCCGGAAATCGCCTTCAGATTGTCAGAGAGGTGTTTGATCGGAGTGGTCAGGCCGACCAGGTGGGAAGGAAAAGCCAGTGGTACCTGCCAGCGTATTTTTTCCTCCGCCGCCACCTGACCGCTGATCAGACTTGCCGACATCAGAGCCGCGAAAGTGGCGCCACGTCCGAGATTCGAGAGCTGTTGCTTGATCGACATGGAGAGAATCCTTCTTGTTGTTGTGCGATTGTCTTGGTGGTTGTTCCCACCTTCCGCGCACACCAACTAGCAGGCACCGTGCCAGACAAAAAAACCTTTACAAAACAAAGAGATAGAGATTCCCAGTTGATCCTTCCAGGGAAAAATGTCCTGAAATCCGGACAAAGCCAGACAAACGTCGAACGAATCTGTCCTGAAAAAAGAACATCTGTCCTGATATCAGGACAGTTTGTTCAGCTTTTCATACAGGGCCGAGCGGGAAATCCCCAGCATCCGCGCCGCGCGGGAACGATTGCCACGACAGGCCACCAGCGCCGCTTCGATCGCCTGAAGTTCCGCCTCCGCCAGCACCTGGGCCAACGGACGGGCCGGATGCGCCGCCCCCACCGGTTGCAGGCGGCCGCTTTTGCGCGGCAACACCTTGAAGATGGCATCGGCGTCCAACAGGCCGGTTTCCTCGCCCATGGTCAGCCCCCGTTCAAGCACGTTTCGCAGCTCACGAACGTTCCCGGGCCAGTCATAACCGCTGAGAGCCGACACCGCGGCATCGGTGATCTCGGCACGCAGTTCCAGACCCGCCCCGATATCCTCCAGGATCGCTTCGCACAGCACGCCCAGATCGGGCAGGCGCTCCCGCAACGGCGGGATGGTGATCTCCAGCACATTGAGCCGGTAATACAGATCCGAGCGGAAGCGGCCCTCCGCCATCATGGTTTCCAGATTACGACTGGTGGCGGCGACGACCCGCACGTCCACTGGCGCCACCTTGTTGGACCCCAGAGGTTCAATCTCCCCTTCCTGCAGCGCCCGCAACAGCTTGGCCTGCAGCGCCAGCGGCATGTCACCCACCTCATCCAGAAACAGGGTGCCGCCATTGGCCAATTGGAATTTGCCGTCACGGGCGCGCCGGTCGGCACCGGTGTAGGCGCCGGGAGCCACGCCAAAGAACTCCGCCTCCAACAGATTTTCCGGTATCGCCGCCACATTGACGCCGACGAAGGGACGGCCCGCCCGGCGTGACAACGCGTGGATGGCCTGGGCCAGCACTTCCTTACCGGTGCCGGTTTCCCCCAGCAACAACACCGGCGTATCCCGACCCGCGGCCAGGCGGGCCCGGCGTTTGACCTCCAGGGCCGCCGGACTGGCGCCGACGAAATCCCCCAGGCTGTAACGGGTGCCCCGATTCTTCCTCGCCAACGCCTTGCGGGCGGCCACCAGATCCTGGTGCAAGCGGCGGTACTTGCTGACCAGCGGCGTCAGTGGCTGCAGGTCGTCGTACAACACAAAAGCCACCGCGCCCATGACCCTGCCGCCATCATCGAAGTAAGGCAGCCGCGTCACCACCAGTTGCTGGGACTCGTACTCCATGATGTCCAACAACAGAGGGCGGCCGGTTTCCACCACTTCCGGCATGCGCGTCATCGGGATCACCCGGCGCACCGGTTCACCGATCACCGCCGCCGGATCCTCGATCCCCAGCAACGAGGCATAGTTGGCATTGATCCAGGTAATCCGTGCCTGCCGATCCACCGCGATGCCCCCGGCGCTGGCCTGCTCGAACATGGGAAACAGAGCTTCGATCAGGTCGCGGGTCAACCCGCTCTTATCGTTATTGCTGAACAGCTGTGTCATGCAAATACCGCCGGAGACACTCATGGATGGACCCACGCCATCGCGGGGCTGCGGCAGGCGGGATTGCGGAAAGTATAGGGGGGCGGCATGAACAGGGTAAACGCCGACACAACCGGACGCAGCCGGATGAAAGGTCCGGTTTGGAGCAATTTCGTCTGAATCGACGAATATCCCCAATCCTCACTAAGGAACACTCAAGGATGGATTTGCTGGGGCTGTCGCCCAAGCCACATCGAAAATCGCTCCCGGCGATTTTTTATATCGAAACAAAGGATTCTACATGAGCAGTCCCGACCCGCGCTGTCTTCCCGTCCTTGTGGGCGTGGGTGAAGTGCTTGATCGTCCCCGTCATCTGGAACGGGGACTCGAGCCGCTGGCGTTGATGGAACACGCCTTGCGCCAGGCGGAACAGGACAGTGGCGCGCCCCTGCTGGATCAGCTTGATTCGGTGGATATCGTCTATCAATTGTCCTGGCCCTACCCCGACACCGAAGAGCAACTCCGCCAACGGTTGGGACACCACCCACGGCGGGTGGAACTCGGCCCCATGGGTGGGGAGTCGCCGTTGCGCTACCTTCACCAGGCCGCACTCGCCATCGCACGGGGCGAATACCGGGTGGCGGCGGTGGTCGGCGCCGAATCCCGGCATACCACGGAACGGGCGGCGAAACAGAATCTGGATCTGCCCTGGCCACCGCGTGATCCTGCGCCGAAGGTACGGCGCGGCAAGGACATTCTGCATCCGCTGTCGCTCAAGCACGGCATTCTGATGCCGCCCACAGTGTACCCATTTTACGAAAACGCTCTGCCTCACCGCTATGGCCAGACGCCCCGCGCGGCCATGGAGGAGTCCGGCCGTCTGTGGGCGCGAATGGCCCGCATCGCGGCGAACAATCCCCATACCTGGTCCGAACGCACGCCGAGCGCCGAGGAGATCATTACCCCGACAGCGGAAAACCGGGCAGTGGCCTGGCCGTACACCAAATGGCAGGTGGCCAATCCGATGGTCAATCAGGGCGCCGCCCTGCTGCTGACCAGCGCCGCCGTGGCCGCGGAAATGGGCATTCCCGAGAAACGCTGGATCCACCTGTGGGGTGGAGCGGCGGCGGTGGAGCCGGAGGATTATCTGCAACGGGATCAGTTCCACCGCTCCCACGCCCAGGACACCGTGCTGGAAACCGTGCTGCAGTGGGCCGGCGGCGACGTTGGCGGCTTCCGCCATATGGAGTTATACAGCTGCTTTCCCTGCGTGCCCAAAATGGCTCGCCGCACGCTCGGTCTGGACGAGGATTTCCAGCCCAGCGTGACCGGCGGCCTGAGCTTCTTCGGCGCGCCGATGAACAACTACATGACTCATGCCGCCGCCGCCATGGTGCGCCGCCTGCGTGACAGTGCCCCGGGCGAGGGGTTGCTCTATGGCCAGGGGGAATATGTCACCAAACACCATGCCGTGGTGCTTTCCAACCGGCCGCCACCGGCACCGCTGGCCGAGGACTACAGCGTCCAGGCGCAAGCCGATGCCCGCCGCGGACCGGTGCCGCCCCTGCGGGAACGCTATCAGGGCCCGGCCACG
Source organism: Alcanivorax xiamenensis (assembly GCF_009846745.1). Lineage (NCBI taxonomy): Bacteria > Pseudomonadati > Pseudomonadota > Gammaproteobacteria > Oceanospirillales > Alcanivoracaceae > Alcanivorax > Alcanivorax xiamenensis. The sequence goes on from NZ_AQPF01000003.1 coordinate 243,649, forward strand.
CTGGAGACGTTCACCGCGCTATTCAACCGTGCCGGCGAGGTGGATTACGCCGTGGTGCTGGCGCTGACACCGGCCGGCGAGCGTTTGATGGCCCGGGTTCCGGGCACCGACCGCGCCACCCTGGAAGCCCTGCTCGACCCGGAAAACAGCCCCATTGGCCTGGCCGGGGAGGCCATGCCGGGAGAAGGCGACCTTCTGAACTTCCGCGTGACCTCGCAGCGGACGACCAACACCAGAGAGGCTGTATAGCCGCCAACCCCCAAGACCTGGATGAGAAACACACACATGACGGATAACACCAATAACGCCGTAACCCTGGAACGCCTGGGTGATCACATTGCCCTGGTCACGCTCAATCGCCCGCAAGCCCGCAACGCCGTCAACGGTGACGTGGCCCAAGGGCTGGAAGCCGCGGTCAAAGCCACCGAAGCGGACAACGACATCCGTGCCGTGATCCTGCAAGGCAGCGGCGACAAGGTGTTCTGCGCCGGCGCCGACCTCAAGGAAATCTCCGCCGGCAACGCCCACCGGCTGGTTACCCGGGAAGGCGGTTTCGCCGGATTTGTGCATGCGCCACGCCGCAAGGTGTGGATCGCCGCGCTCAATGGTCTGGCCCTGGCCGGCGGCCTGGAAATCGCTCTGACCTGTGACCTGCGCGTGGCGTCCCCCAGGGTGGCGTTCGGTTTGCCGGAGGTGAAACGCGGGCTGGTAGCGCTGGCCGGCGGTCTTTACCGCCTGCCCCGTAATCTGCCCCGGGCCATCGCTCTGGAACTGATCGCCACCGGCAACACGCTGGACGCCCAGCGCGCCTATGACTTCGGCCTGGTAAACCGGCTGGTGGAAGCGGATCGGGTTCTCGACACCGCCCGGGAACTGGCCGAAACCATCGCCGCCAACGCGCCGATCGCGGTGCAGGAAAGCCTGGTCATCGCCCGCCTTACCCACGACCTGGACGAGGCCGCCCTGATCGCCGCCGGCGACAAGGCCCGCGATTATCTGGTGACCACCGAGGACTACAAGGAAGGGCCGCGCGCGTTCATCGAGAAACGGGAACCGGTCTGGAGCGGCCGCTGATCGCCCACTCTTCGGGAGATTCATGATGTCCCAGAGCATGCTCGAGGGCATACGCATCATCGACATGACAACGATGATCTTCGGCCCTTATTGCACCCAGATGCTGGCCGATCTCGGCGCCGACGTGATCAAGGTCGAGGCGCCCGCCGGCGACCTCATGCGCATCGCCGGCAATCCGGCGAAAACACCGGGCATGGGGCCGGCGTTCGTGACCACCAATCGCGGCAAGCGGTCGGTGGTGCTGGATCTGAAACAGGAACGGGACCGGCGGGCGCTGGCGGCCCTGCTGGGTGACGCCGATGTTTTTATTCACAACGTGCGTGCCGATGCCATCGCCCGACTCGGTTTCGACTACCCCAGCGTCAAGGCGCTGCGCCCGAACATCATCTACGCTCACTGTGTCGGCTTCGGCTCCAGCGGTCCCTATGCCGGCCTGCAGGCTTACGACGACGTGATCCAGGCCGCCAGCGGCATGACCGATCTGGTCGGCCGCTACGACGGCGATGGCGGCCAGCCCCGCTATGTGCCTTCGGTGATCGCCGACAAGGTGGGCGCCTTGTACGCCAGCCAGGCGGTGCTGGCGGCGGTGGTGCACCGGCTGCGCAGCGGCGAAGGCCAGCAGGTGGAGATCCCCATGTTCGAGGCCTTCACCCAGTTTCTGTTCCAGGAACACTTGTTCGGCCACGCGTTCGAGCCGCCCACCAGCGAGGACGCCGGTTACTTCCGACAGCTGGACCCGCACCGCAATCCCTTTCCCACCGCCGACGGCCACATCAGCATCGTCCCCCACAACGATCATTGCTGGCTGACGCTGCTCGACCTGCTCGGCTGCCCCGAGCTCACCGAACGGCCGGAATTCAGCAGCCAGCCCGAGCGCCGCGCCAATATTTCCCTGCTTTACAAGGAAATGGCGCAACGCACGCCGCAAAAAACCACCGCCGAGTGGATGACACTGTGCCGGGCGTCGTCGATTCCGGCCATGCCGGTGTGCGCCTTCGACCGCGTGTTGCAAGACCCGCACTTGTGGGCCACCGGCCTGTTCCAGCGCCGCCACCACCCCAGCGAAGGGGATTACGTGGAAATGCCGCTGCCCACTCGCTTCAGTGCGCGGGCGCCACAACCGGCCCGGCCGGCACCACACCTGGGTCAGCACACCGATGAAGTGCTGGCCGAATATAAAATCACGGAGCCCCCGCGATGATCACACTGTACCACTGCCACAACGCCCGCTCGTTCCGCTGCCTGTGGGCCCTGGAAGCGCTTGAATTACCCTACCAACTCAACATGATGCCGTTCCCGCCGCGTGTTGAATGCCCGGATTACTTGCAGCAAAACCCGCTGGGCACCATTCCGCTGCTGGTGGACGGCGACACCCGCATGACCGAATCCTCGGGCATTGTTCATTATCTGGTAAGCCGCTATGGACCGGATTCGTCACTGGCACTGTCGGCGGACCATCCCGAATACGGCGCCTGGATCAACGGGTTGTACTTTGGCGAAGCCACCCTGACTTTCCCGCAGACACTGGTACTGCGCTACACCCAACTGGAACCGGAAGAACGGCGACTGCCGCGAGTGGCGGAGGATTATACGCGCTGGTTTCTATCGCGTTTGAAAGGTGTGGAGAGGGCTCTGAGCGACCGCGACTGGCTGTGCGCCGGCCGCTTCACCGCCGCCGATATTTCCGTGGCCTATGCACTGCTGCTGGCGCAGCGACTCGACCTGTCCCAGTACTTTCCGCCACGCGTCAGCGCCTATTGGCAACGGGCTCAGCAGGAGCCCGCCTACCTGCGGGCCCAGCGCTCCCAGGACCGGCATCAGCCATCCTCAGCCGCCGTTAATCCGCTGGTGTAGTTCGCGCCCGGCCGCCAGCACCTGCTCGGCGGTCATGCCCTGCAATCGTTGTGGGGCCACATCCATAATAAGCTTCACCGACTGGTCGAACTCAATGCGTCGTTCTTCCGGCAGTGACGAGCGGACCCGGCCCAGGGATTCTTGCAGGGAAACCTCGGTGCGGGTATCCAGCACCGGCGCGCTCCGGCCGGAAGAGCCGGCCTGATCCGCACTGGCGGCGTTATCGGAGGCCACATCCGCCGAAGCATCCGCGGATGGATTATCGGACGGGCCACAGCCCGTTACCAGCGCCACCACGATCATGGCGGCGGGTAGTTTCCAGATCGACATGTTGTTCCTTAGCTACTTCCGCACGATTGTCGAACCGGCTCAGAATAGCGCCGGCGGAGAGGTTTGTCTGTCGTATTCGCGCTAGTATTAGGCGGTTTTCAGGTAACCGCACCAGATCAGGTTGCGCCATCATAGGAGTTTCATCCTAGCCCCATTGACGGAGTCATCATGTCTCAGGATTCACCCTCGTCCAACGAGGCGCTGCTGGCCGCTTTGCATCACCAGCTCGGGCGCATCGCCAACGCTCTGGAAACCGCCACCGGCACCGCTCCGGTGTCCTTCCCCGAAGAGGCGTCGGCCTATCGCTGGGAACGCCGTCAGGGGCCGTTCGGCGGCGGCCGCCTGGTTGCGATCGAGAATCCCGCGTTGATCCGCTTCGACGATCTGCGCAACGTCGACCGCCAGCGACAGGCGATCGAACGCAACACGCGGCAATTCGTCACCGGCCGCCCCGCCAACAACGTTCTTCTCACTGGCGCCCGGGGTACCGGCAAGTCATCACTGGTGAAGGCCTGCCTGCAAGCCTTCCAGGATGAAGGACTGCGTCTGATCGAAATCGACAAGGAAGATCTCGCCGACCTGCGCCAGGTGGTCGCCCTGATCCGCCAACGCCCGGAACGCTTCATTCTGTTTTGCGACGATCTCTCGTTCGAGGAAGGAGAAGGCGGTTACAAGGCGCTGAAAACCGCCCTGGACGGTTCGCTGACCGGCGCCGCCGCCAACATGCTGATTTATGCCACGTCCAACCGCCGTCATTTACTGCCGGAGAAGATGAGCGAGAACCTGGAGGCCCGTCCTGGCGAAAACGGCGAGATCCATCCCGGTGACACCACCGAGGAAAAGGTGTCGCTGTCGGAGCGGTTCGGCCTGTGGCTGAGTTTCTATCCTTTTACCCAGGACGATTACCTGCGCGCCGTGGACCAGTGGCTTCACTATTTTGGTTTCAACGATGCGGAAGCGGCGGCGTTGCGCGACGAGGCGGTGCTGTGGTCCCGTACCCGCGGCGCCCGCTCCGGACGCATCGCCTGGCAATTCGCCCGCGACCAGGCCGGGCGGCGGGGCTGATCGCCCGTGGACATTGATACCCCACAGTTGGAAGAACAGCCCTGGACGCAAAACTGTTCGCCGGCAAGCCAGCTTCCCACAGCCGCTTCGTAGCCCCCTGTGAGAAGCTGGCTTGCTAGCGAATACCGCGTCACTCCTCCTCGGCTTCCGTCACCAGCAACGCCTCCGTGGGCGCCTGCAGGTAGTAACCCTGCAGGTAATCCACCCCGCCCAGAGTCCATAGCGCCTGCATCTGCGCGGCGGATTCAACGAATCCGACCACCGTGCGGCACCCCTGCTCGCCGGCCCGTTTGACCAGATCGGCGAAACGGTCACGGCTTTCCGGTTTGCCCAGTTCCTGGGTGAACGACCCCTCGAACTTGACCATGCTGGCGGGTAAATGCTCAAGCAATTTGAACGGGTCCAGACTGCCACCAAACCGGCTGATCGACAGACCACAGCCCAGTTTGCGAAGGTCCCGGCCAAACGCCGCCGCCTGCTTCAAGTGATTCACCGCATCCCCCTCGGTGAGCTGGAAGGTCACCTGGGCCGGGCGTAACCGCGCCGCGCGCAAGGCTTTGGCCAACCAGTCCACCAAACCGGCTTCGCCCACCGAGAAGCCACTGAGGTTGATCAACAGCCCCGGTACCCGCGATTGTGTCGCGGCGGCGCGCATGGCGTTCAGTATGATCCAACGATCCACCCGTCCGGCCATGCCCATTTCCGCGGCCACCGGCATGAACTCGGCGGCGGCCAGAGGCTCCCCCTGGCGTTGCGGCATCTGCACGAACACCTCGAACAGCTGCTCACGATCATCGTTCAGGTTCATCAGAGGTTGATAGCGCAGTTGGAACCCGTTGTGCTCCAACGCTTCGCGCAGACTCAGCACGATCGCCTCCCGAGACCCGGAAGCGACGTCGTCCATGGGATCGTGCACCTTCACCGCGTTACCCTTGCCGCCGTTTTCGCGCTGGGCCTGATGGCAGCATTTCAAGGCCAGTGTCAGGATCGAGTGACTGCTGCGGGCATCCTCGCGGGCGAAAGCCAGCCCGACACTGGCACTGATATGAACGGTACGGGAAGCCACTTCCGGCATCAGTCCGGCGATGCCGGTGCACAGCGACTCCGCCATGGCACGCGCCTCATCGATGTCGTTGACCGGCCGCAGCACGGCAAAGTCCTCACCATCCATGCGCGCCAACTTGGCGTCGGCGCAATGCCGGCGCAGCCAGTCCGCCACCGCCCGCAACACCTGATCCGCGTTCTCCACGCCCAGAGCGGATTGGTGCTGCTCGAAGTCATCCACCCGCAAATACAGCACCGCCGCCAGTTGCCCCTGGCGGACCGCCTCCGCCACCGCCTGGTCCAACTGCTCCATGAACCAGGAACGGCTGTACAAGCCGGTGACCTGGTCGGTCTGCACGATCTCATCCAACCGCGCCTGAATCGCGTTTTCATCCACCTCGCTGACGCGAATCACGATCTGGGTACAGGTCTCGCCGTCATAGGTACTGGGGGAGAACACGAAGGTCGCGTCGAACTCCTCGCCGTCGGTACGCAGCCCCCGGCATTGCAGTTCGTCGGTCTGACTGGCGTCGGCGGCGCGGCCACGCAGCAACTGCTTCAGACGGGCGTGGTCGCTGGCGGAGATCAGATCCATGATCGGCACGCCAGCCAGATCGTCCGCGCTCTGATAGCCGAACATCGAGACATAGTTGTCATTGGCGTGAATATGCATGCCGTCGAGGACATAGGCAATGGCGTCCCGGCTCTGGTCCATCAGCAACGCCAGCCGCTTTTCCGCCTCGTGGCGAATGATCTCCGAGTGTTGCAATTCCCGGCGCAGACGCAGGAACTCGATCATCCGGTCCACCATCAACATCAGCAGTTCGCGATCGTCCACCGGCACCACCGCCCGGGCGCCCGCCATCATGGCGGTACGCACCCGGTCCGCCGAGTAATCATCGCACAGCAGCACCACCGGCAAGGCCCGCCCCAGGCGATTGATGTGCTCCAGCGCCCGCTCAAAGCTGCCGTCGCCAAAACGGGGCCGGCACAGCATCAACTCCCAGGTGCCGCCCTTCAGGGCCTGGGCCAGATTTTCATCGTTCAGGGCCAGATGGGCCCGGGTAGCACGCCCGGCATTGCGCAGGGCGTTCATCAGTTGTTCCGCGTCGTCCTGGGAATCGTGCGCGATCAGCAGGCGAAGGGTATCGAGAGCGTAACTCATCGGCGCATTCACTCATCCATTATTCGTAGATGAACTATTGTGCCTGACCCTTTCGGGTTCTCCAAAACGATCCTTCGATCGTGTGAAAAAGGATCAACCGCAATCCTGCGCGGAGGGTCTGGACACCGGCCCCGGTTCCCAGGCCCAGCGCAAATGGTCGTGCAAACGCCGCGCTTCGTCACCGCCGCGCCGGGTCAGCGCCGCCGCCAGCGGCCGGGGGTCGAAATAACGCGTGTTGAAGCCGCCACCGGAATCGGCGCGGGAAGGCGGCCGGTCGGAATCCAGCTCCACCCGGAACAAGGCCCGTCCTTCCAGCGGCTCCAGGGTCAGCCAGCGAGCCCATTGCGCGGCCGCCCGATACAACGCCAGCACGGCGGGTCGCGACAAGGCCCCCGGTTGAGCGCTGGCCAGCAGCACCAGACGGCCGTAGGTCACCGCCACCGTGGTTTCCCGCCCCGGCCAGTCCACGTCATCCACCGCCATGGCCTCCAGCTCTTGGTGCTCGGCTACCGCGTAGAGCCGGTGCAGACGCCGCCACAATCCCGGCTCCGGGGGACGGTGCAGCAGCAAATACAGCAACAGACCGTGCCCCAGTTGCTCCAGGGTCCGTTGCAGCGCCACGGCCGCGGCCTGACGCGATGGCAACCCACGCCCCGCCAACACCGAACGTGCCACGCCCTGATACCCCAGCGCCAGGCGATCATGCAGGCGTACCCCCAGATACAACACTTCCAAATCGGTGCCGCGCGGAGACAACGGTAAATTGAGTAAGTCACCGTCCAGAGCCTGACGGCATTGCCGGACTCGTGGCCGGCACAATTCCAGCAGGGTCATCCGCAAGGGGGCCTCCGCCCGCAGGCGGCAAAGATCAGAGAGCACCGCGGCCAAAAGCTCCACGCTTTCCAGCGGGTCCTCCATGGGTAACTTCGCCAGCCAGGCGGCCAGACGGCGGGGGCGGTGATTGGCGAACGGCAAGCGATCCAGGTCCGGCGCGCGTTCCTCGGCCGGTATGGTCCAGATGACCTCATCCATGACGGTGCTTCCCCAACAATTCGAGGCCCTTGATTCAGGGCCTCTTGATTCGAGCTTTGCGGCGTAACCCAACAATTATTTGTGACTCACATCACAGAATTTAATTGAATAAAAAGAAAATGTAAAACTCGCCACGGCGCCTGGATTAATGCCGCCCCACCGTTGTGGCACAACCCGCCCGGCATGACGTTTTCATCGTCTTTGGGTTTAGCGTGCTGGCGTGTTGCGTGTATGCGTACTGGACTCACCCCGCCAATACCGTCTTGGCGTCCTCCCCGGGCTCCTCCCGCGCCAGCCGCGGCACCAGAAAACCAGGCAAGCGCCCACGCATTTCCCGCACCAGCGCCAGGGCCCGCCGGTCGTCCACGGCGAAATGCGCGGCGCCGGCCACCGCGTCCAGCTGGTGCAGGTAATAGGGCAGCACCCGCGCCTCGTGCAAGGCCTCGGACAAGTCCACCAGGGCATCGCTGTCGTCGTTCACCCCGGCCAGCAACACCGACTGGTTCAGCAGGGTGACCCCCGCCGCGCCAAGATCGGCACAGGCCACCGCCAGTTCTGGAGAGATCTCCCGGGCATGATTGGCATGAAACACCACCGTGGTACGCCAGCGCGGCCGGGCCAGCAATTCGATCAGTTCCTGATCCAGCCGGGCCGGCAGCACCACCGGCGTGCGCGTGTGCACGCGCAGCCGGCGCAGATGCGGCAAAGCCGCCAGTTCATCCAGCAACCGCCGCAACCGGTCGTTACTCAAGGTCAGCGGGTCACCGCCGCTGAGAATCACTTCCTGAATATCCTCACGCCGCGCCAGCCAATCCAGCGCCGCCCGCCAGCGTCCGCCGCTGAGATGGGTCTGATAGGGAAAATGACGGCGGAAACAATAGCGGCAGTGCACCGCGCAGGCGCCGGTCACCACCAGCAAGGCGCGCCCGTGGTACTTGTGCAGCACCCCCGGCACCGGTGTATGCACGCTTTCATCCAGCGGATCCGGCCCGTAGCCCGGCACCTCGCGGCGTTCATCGCGGTGCGCGAGCACCTGCCTCAGCAGCGGATCCTTGGGATTGCCCTTTTCGATCCGGTCCAGATAGGCCCGTGGCACGCGCAGGGGAAAATCACTGTCCGGATCGGCCCCGGCGGCCAGTTCGGCACGGTCCAGTTCCAGCAGTTCGCAGAGGCGGTCCAGATCAGTGACCAGATCCGCTTGCTGCCGGCGCCACTCCGGCACCTGCCAACCGTCGGCCTCCTGCGTTATCATGGCCAACCTTTGTAACGCCATCGAAAGATTCCTGAATCAACGGAAAGGGTTTATGGCCAACTATTCTACCAGTGAATTCAAGTCCGGCTTGAAAGTGATGCTTGATGGGGACCCCTGTTCCATCATCGAGAACGAGTTCGTCAAGCCCGGCAAGGGCCAGGCATTCAACCGGGTCAAACTGCGCAACCTGAAAAGCGGCAAGGTCTGGGAACGGACCTTCAAGTCCGGGGACAGCCTGGAAGGCGCCGACGTCATGGACGTGGAGATGCAGTATCTCTACAGCGATGGCGAGTTCTGGCACTTCATGGATCCGCAGAGCTTCGAGCAAAAAGCCGCCGATGCCGCCGCCGTGGGCGACGCCAAGCAGTGGCTGAAGGAAGAGGACCTGTGCGAAATCACCCTCTACAACGGTGAACCGCTGTCGGTGTCCGCGCCCAACTTCGTCGAGTTGGAGATCGTGGAAACCGATCCCGGCCTGAAAGGCGACACCGCCGGCACCGGCGGCAAACCCGCCACCCTCACCACCGGCGCGGTGGTCCGGGTGCCGCTGTTCGTGCAGGTGGGCGAGGTGGTCAAGGTGGACACCCGCACCGGCGAATACGTCGGTCGGATCAAAGGCTGAGCATCGCCTGGCCGTGTCCTGACGCCGGATAACCATGTCATCCCGGATCTGGCAGCCCGCCGCCTCCCTGGAGGCCATGAAAGCGCGCGCCGAGCTGTTGAGCACGGTGCGCGCTTTTTTTGCCGACCGTGGCGTGCTGGAGGTGGAAACCCCCGCCCTGGCCACTCACGGCGTCACCGACCCGCACATCCATTGCATCGAAGTGCCCGGCTACGGCTGGCTGCAGAGCTCGCCGGAGTACCACATGAAGCGGCTGCTGGCCGCCGGCAGCGGCCCGATCTACCAGTTGTCCCGGGTGTTCCGTCACGGTGAGGCCGGCCCCCGCCACAATCCGGAATTCACCATGCTGGAGTGGTATCGGCCCGGTTTCTCTCTGGAACAATTGATCGACGAGTGCCTTGCGCTGTTAGGCCAGTGGCTCCGCTGTCCCCACACCATCCGCCCGTTCCGGCACCTGTTCGCCGAAGTGACCGGGCTGGATCCACTGACCTGTCCGCCAGCGGCGCTGGTGACCGCCGCCGTCGAGGCCGGCGCGCCGCACGGTCTGGATCACGGCCAGTCAGCGGACTTCCTGATGGCGACACAAGTGGAAACCGCCCTGGATCCGGCCACCCTCACCGTGGTCACCGACTTCCCCGCCTGGGCGGCGGCGCTGGCTCAGGTGCGGGAGGATGAGGACGGCGTGCCGGTGGCACGGCGCTTCGAGATTTACCACGGCGGCCTGGAGCTGGCCAACGGCTATCAGGAATTGACCGACGCCGGCGAGCAGGCCCGGCGCTTCGCCGCCGACAACCAACAGCGTGCCGGACACGGTGACCAGGCCATGGCACCGGACCCGCATCTTCTGGCCGCGCTGCAAGCCGGCCTGCCCCCCTGCAGTGGCGTGGCCATGGGGGTGGAACGGCTATTGATGGCCATCCACGGATACCGCGACATCCGCCAGGTGCTCACCTTCCCCACCCAGCGGGCGTGATGCCCCGGCGCGGCGCGCGGTGGCGGCAATCAGTTCTCCGACACGCGGCAACACGGCGGGTGGCAGGTCATGGCCCATCCCTTCCAGAATCGCCAGTCGGGCACCGGGAATCGCCTTGGCCGAGGCCTTGCCGCCGGCGGGGCGGATCAGCGGATCACTGCCCCCATGAATGATTTGCGCCGGGCATTGGACCCGGCGCAAATACCGGTTGAGGCTGCCGGTGGCGAGAATGGCCATGAATTGATTACGGATGCCGCGCGGATTCAAGCCACGTTCCCAACTCTGCCGAAACGCCCGCTCCAGGTCCTGCTGATCCTGCGGCAGGGTGCCGCCGATCCTGCTCATCATGTCACGGCCAAACGCCAGATACTGGTCCAGGGTTTCCACTTTCACTTTCGGCGCCACCAGGGTCTTCAACGCCGCCGGCTTCGGTGGCGGCAGAAACGGGCTGTTATTGCTGGACATGATCGAGGTGAGGCTGAGAACCCGGTCACTCCGGGTCGCCGCGGTCAGCTGCGCGATCATGCCGCCCATGGAAGCGCCCACCAAATGCGCCCTGGCAATGCCGAGAGCATCCAGCAGGCCGACGGTATCCGCCACCATATCCACCAGCGTGTACGGCGCCGCCACCGGCATCCCCAGCATATAACGCGCCATAGCGCCCACCGGCCCCTGCCGGATCGGCGCGCGAATGGCGGTGGACATCCCCGCGTCCCGGTTATCAAAAGCGATCACCCGGTAACCGCGTCGCGCCAGATCATTCAGCAGCGCCTCCGGCCAGAACACCCACTGGGCGGACAACCCCATGATGAACAGGATCGGCTCGCCGTCCTCGGGCCCGCGGGCGTCGTAGTACAGCTCCATACCATTGCTTTTGATGATTCCGGATGACACCTGGACGCTCCTTAGGACCTGTTCACACTACTTTCGTCCCGCCCCCGATCTCGGAGCGCCGACGCGATAACGGATTAAAGGGTAAGCAAGGCCGGGAAGGTCAACAAGCCATCCCCATCGGTTTGGCCCCGCCGGCATGGCCTTCAGCCTTCATCTTCCTGCAGACAGCGACGCAGCAGCCGCGTCAGGGAGGCCTGATCGGAAGCGGACAACGGCTCACAGAGATGGTGCAGCGCGCGCCGCTCGATGCGGGCGCAAAGAGATGCCGTGCTCAAACCCTTGGCGGTCAGCGAGACCCTGGCGGCGCGGCGGTCCAGGTCATTCACCTGGCGTTCCACCAACCCCTCTTCCACCAAGGCGGTCACCAACCGGGTCAACTGGCCCTTGTCCCTGCCGGAGCACGCCGCCACATCGCGCATCCCCATCGCCCCGCGCCGTTGCAGCAGCAACAGCACCTGCACCGCCGGTGGCGGCAAGCGTATGCCCTCGCGGCGCAACCCGTCGCGCAGCTCCCGACGCAGACGGATCAACACGCCGTCCAGAGCCTGAGACAGCTCATTCAATACATCCAAGCCGAATTCCTCCTGCCGCGGTTCCCGATCGGCCCCGTCACCATCCGAAATTATTGACCAAGTCTATCAAAGCCCCCATCGGGAAGCGCGCGACGCCGGCAATCCCGATTGACCGATCGTTCCGGCCACTGCTAAAGTCGGGCCTCGACAGTGTCAATTCAGACTCACACCGATGCACCCGACTTTCTCCAATAAACGCCAAGCCAAGAAACGGACCTCCGATGTCCGGGCCGGGTGCCGCATGGAAGAAGTCTGAATCACCACTGACGTCAGATCTTAAACAAAACCCGGTCGCGGATGGCGCGACCGGGTTTTTTATTGCCTGCCAGCGCCCCCGATCCTTAACACAAGGAATTTCCGATATGTTTGAAGGTTCCCTGGTCGCGCTGATCACTCCCTTTCAGGATTACCGGATCGACGTCCCCGCTTTGCGGCGCTGTCTCGATCTGCATCTGACTGGCGGCACCGAAGGCCTGGTGATCGCCGGCACCACCGGTGAGGCGCCCACTTTGTCAAAGCAGGAATACGGACAGCTGCTGGAGGAAGTGTGCCGATATGTGGCGGGCCGGCTACCGGTCATCGCCGGCGCCACGTCCTACGATCCCATAGCCGCGTTGCAGTGGGTGAACATCGCCCGGGAGTGCGGCGCGGATGCGGCACTCTGCGCCACCGGATTCTATAACCGGCCCAATCAGGAGGGGCTGTACCACCATTTCCGATACCTGCATGACAACAGCGACCTCCCCCTCCTGATTTACAACATTCCTCCCCGCACCATCGTCGATATTCAACCGGAAACCATGGCACGCCTGGCTGTCCTGGAACGGGTGATCGGCGTCAAGGATGCCTGCCGCGACCTGGCCCGGCCGGCGCAGGAACGTGCCCTCATTGGCGACGACTTCATCTGGCTTTCCGGCGATGACTGCACTTCGGCGGCCTATAACGCCATGGGGGGACAGGGCGTGATCAGCGTTATCGCCAATATCCTGCCCCGCGCAAGCCGGCAATTGCAGGACGCCTGCCGCGACAACGACTTCGCCACCGCGACCCGCTTGCAACAAGCACTGACTCCGTTGATTCAGGCATTGAGCCTCGCCCCCAATCCGGCCGGCGTGAAATACGCCTGTTCCTTGCTGGAGTTGTGCACGGAGGAATGCCGGCCGCCAATGATGGCGCTGGACGAGCCTGGCCGCCAGGCGATACGGGCGGCGCTGGAACCGTGGTTACAGGAGGATTGGTGAAAGGCAGCGAGGCGCGGACGGTCGATCCGTCCGCGCCGTCGCGTTTTACTGGCTCAATTCGGTGATGGAGATGCTCTGTTGCTTGATCTGTTCCTCGGTGAACGGGAACTCAAGCCATGTTTTCTCGGAATAATCCTCGGTGGCCTCGCTGTAATAGGGGCTGGCCGGGTCCGTGGTCACCGCGTGAGTGAGCATGGTGTAAGCCCGCACCGGTTCGCCTTCCGGGAAGTCCACCACGTGCATGTAGGTGTTGCGCAGCACCGTGAAGTAGCCTTCATAGCCTTCACCGCCGAACTGTGGAATGTCGGTGCCAGTCTTGGCGTACTTCTGCCAGTCACGGACCTTGGCGTTCAGAGCCACGCCGGAGTCCACCACTTCCTGCACGGCCTCGGAGAAAGCGGCTTCCACGGCGGCAACCACATCCGCGTTACCGGTATTCAGACCATTCGGTGTGTGTATCGGATCTTCCGCGTTGAACGGATTGGCGTAAAGTTCATCCTGGTTGCGGATCTTGAGCCAGAACGCGCTCCAGATATGAGCACCAGCCGCATCCAGGTTGCCGGTGTTATCCCAGTTAGTCAGTACGGTACAGGCTTCAGCTTCATCGGCGGTATCACCCGGGCAAACCAACGGCAATACATCCGCTTTCAACAGTTCGGCGCTCAGGTTACGACTGTTCAATACCAGATCCCGGATGGTTTCACTGCTGGCATTACCGGTGCCAAGCCCGCCATTTCCGAGTGCCGGATCCTCGACCAGAATATGCCCCATACGGGTACGCAGGCTTTGCTCATAGTCTTCCTGGCCGATGATGCCGGCATAGCCGGTCAGCGGCTGGTCCGGGCTGCTCAGCCAGTAGCTGTCGTTCATGTTGGCGATGTAATCCGTGGTCAGCAGCATCGGCAGATTGGCCGGACCGAAGGTCCCCGGCGCGGCGGAATCCCCATCGGTTTTCCAGTCGCATTCGGAACGGCTGCCATCCAGCAGCGGCAGCCCTGGTACCGCCTGCATGATGACCGGCCCCAGGGTGGGCACCAGGCAACCCGCCAACATGCTGTCAGGGACGTTGGGAACCGCGGTGACGTCGGAATACAGTGCGTTGCTGTTGTCACGGCCGATAGCGGAGGTATTCACCCAGGGGATACCGACGTACTGTTTGATGGCGGCGACGAACTCATCCAGCGAGCCGGCATGGCCGAAGGCGAAGAAGTTCTTGAACGAGCGAGTGTTCTCCAGGTTCACGTCACGCAGCGTGAACGCCTGGCTGGTACTCCAGGCCAGCGCCGGATGCAGCGACGACAGGTTGATCATCGGACCGTACTCGGAACGATACAGCGTGCGGGACACCGGCGCCAGAGAACCGTCCTCCTGCAGCACCTGAACGGTGATGGTTTCCTCTTGCAGCGGCTGCTCCACGCCATCCTTGATGTAGGTGGTCGGGTCGGCGTCCTTCAAGGCGAGACGATAAAGCGTGAACCGCCGCGCGGTGGACACCGTATGCGACCAGGACACATTGTTGTTGAAGCCCAACAGCACCATGGGCGCGCCCATGATGGACACCCCGGCCACATCGAGTTTGCCCGGCAAGGTCATGTGCATCTGATAAAAGCGATCCACGCCTTCAAGATACCAGTGTGGATTGGCGAAATTCAGCGACCGGCCATCCTCGGTGTAATCGCCGCCAAAGGCATAAGTGTTGCTACCAATACCGAATTCACGCCCCAGTTGGAACCGCTCCGGATCCAAATCGATCTCGCCGTCACCGTCACTGAAATTACCGCGCAGACGCTGCTGCTCCGGCGCTGAAGGGGGCGCCGCCGCAACGATTTCCTCGACCCAGTTGGCGGAACTGGCCGCCAGATTCAGTGCCACCAGACGGCGGAACACCGCCTTCTCATCGATTTCGTCAAGCCATTCCGCGTCACGGCAATCAGCATGGCGACCGGCATGCTGGCCCGCCTTGATTTCATTCAGATAGCGGTTATAACCCACCGCGAAGCCATCGGACAGATCGCGCATTTCCCGCGGTTGCTCCGCCATGAAATCCTCGACCTGCTGGTCATTGACGACAAAACGGAAGAAGAAATCCGCTTCCAGATTCGACGGCGTCCCGAACGTCCCCGTGACCGCCGCCGGGTCATCCGCGCCGAAATACCGTGACCGTTCCCCACGGAAAGTCACATAGGCGTCCGCCAGTACACACAGGTTATCCTCGGCAATGGCATAGCCGTGGCCATACCCAAGGCCACGATAGTCGTCAGCACTGATATGAGGGATACCCTGGGTGGTGCGCTCGATGGTGGCGTTGTAGGAAATCGAGGACCGATTGGAAGAGGAATCACTGCCACAGCCGCTCAAGGCGACCGCGACGGATAACACGCAAGCGGCAGACAAACTGCCCCTGTAGCGACGATAAAGGTCAGGAAAAGGCATTACAGCACTCCCATTCTTGTTATTAAGACAGCGTTATTGAATAACGGAGTCTAGGGACGTACCGGCAGGTAGGCTTGAACGCAGCGGCTATTTCATATGCAGGCGCATGCCCCGCGCCAGAAACGACGGCGTCAGCCCAAAAAACGCCTTCAATGTTCGGGTAAGGTGAGCCGAATCGGAGAAGCCCACATCATGGGCCACGCTGACCAGGGTGTCGCCACGGGCAATGCACTCCACCGCCCGGCGCATCCTCGCCCATAACAAATAGCTTTTTATGGAAATACCAAGAGATTCGGAAAACAGATGGGTCAGCCGGTCCTGGGACAACCCGACTTCTTCCCCCAGCTCCGCCACCGTACTGGTCAGCGGCAATTCCTTTTTGATCTTCTGGGCGATGTGCATGACGCGCATGTCGATGGGCATACGAATCGGTTGGTATCCGATGATGGCGCGTGGCAACTGCGTGGTGAGCCGGAAAAACGCCGCGTCCTCGAAAGCCTCACAGGTACAGCGACGCACCCAGTCCGATGGCAAGGCCTCGTCATCCAGGGTCACCGCCTTGACCCCTTCCTCCCCCAGGAAGGCGGAAAGCGCATGATATTCATAACTCTGCGGGTCGAAATTCAGCGACAGCAAGGGCACCGAGCCGGCATCCAGCGACCGGGTCACCTGTTTGCCCACCAAAGCAGCATGATAGGGCTGCGCGGCGCCGTCCGATTCACACAGCGTGAAGGGCTGGTCATTCAATGACAGCAGCAAGGTAACGGTATGACGCTGGGTATAACCGGAAGCAATCCCCTCGGTCAGGTATAAAAAGCGGTCGTCCCAGACATAAAGCACATTGGGAAATCCCATCTCGGCTTCTCGTTGTTATAGTCCATTTTATTAAGCAGTGTAATAAACCGCGTTTCAGGCGGCCTTGCCCTGGCCGCCTCGCCGATGCCCGGGATCTACCACATCAGATCGTCGGGCACCTCGTAGCCGGCATAGGGATCGTCCTCGTCCTGCTTCTTCGTGGACGGGGCATTGCACACCAGGACGACGCCCTCATCCCGTTCCCGGATCTTGTCCACCACCTCGGCGGGCACCAGCTCATAGCCTTCACCCAGCGCCACCAGGGCCAGCCGGCCATTGGCCAGCTGGGCTTGCTGGGCAGCGGTTACATAGGCGGTTTTCACCTTGCGTTCCTGCACGAACCGGAACCCCACTTCGCCCTGCTCGCGGGGCAGACGGTGGGTTTCGATCAGTTGCCGTAACTGTGCCCGTTTTTCCTTTTCCTCGCGCTCGGCCTGGCGCTGAACCTCCAATTGGCGGTCCCGTTCGGCCTGCTCCTGGCGCTGGCGGCGGGCACGCTCCGCGGCGTCTTCATCACCCCCATCGCGCCGGGCACGGTTGGCGTCCTCACGTTTTTGCTGCTTGGCCCGGCGGGCGGCCTTCTTATCCGCCAGCCCGGCTTTCATTAACTGCTGTTGCAGGGAATTGGCCATGGTTCTGTTCCCGGTCTGTCCGAACCCACTAGGATAGCCGTGAAGGGCGCCCGGGGCCATCGGCGCGGCGGCTTTTCCGGGGTTGGTCCGCGGCGAAGGCGATGCAATACTGCGCCTCAAACGCAGCCCTCACATGCAACAAGGATACCCTGATTATGAAACGATTGATGCTTGGCGCCCTGGTACTGGGCGCGACGCCCCTGGCTCAGGCCGCCCCGCTGGTGGACGCTTATTTCGGCGCCTACACCTGGGACGCGGAAATCAGCGGTGACATCGCCTCCGGCGGCGGCAACATTGATGTGGAACACGATCTGGGGCTGGATGACAGCCGCGAGAACGTGCTGTTCGTGGGCGTGGAGCACGCCATTCCCCTGATCCCCAATGCGCGCATCCGGCATATGGAATTCTCCGAGGGCGGCAGCCATACCCTGGGCCGTGGCATCTCCTTCAACGGCCAGGACTTTCTGGCTGGCGAGGAGGTCAGCGGCGACCTGGATCTGGAGCTGCTCGACGGCACCCTTTACTGGAGCCCGCTGAATAACGTGGTGAAGCTGGATCTCGGGGTGACGGTACGCCGCATGGAAGCCGACTTTAAAGTGAGCGGCCTTGGCCGCAGCGCTTCGGAAAGCGCCAACAAGACCTTCCCCATGGGCTACCTGGCGGCCCGCGTCAATCTGCCACTCACTGGTTTGTATGTGGGCGGGGAGGTCAACGCGATTACCTACGATGGCAGTGACATGCGCGACTATACCGCCCGGGTGGGCTGGCAGTCCGACTTCCTGCTTGGTGTGGAAGCCGGCTACAGCCGATTGGAAGTGGAACTGGATGACATCAGCGGCGTGGATACCGACCTGGAGATCGGCGGGCCTTATCTGGCGGCGACACTGCGTTTTTAGGGTCAGTGCTGTCCCACGGTTGGGGAGACACGCTTACACGCAACACGCCGTATTTGCTGGCAAGCCAGCTTCCCACAGTGGCTAAAGAGTCGCAGTGGGAAGCTGCTTTAGCAGCGAATGGTGAGACGGCACCGGTCCACGGAGCGCAGTAACGCCGCTTTTCTCAGGACAGCTCCCGGGTTTCGGCGCCAACGCTGCGATTCTGCTCCGCCAGTGCATCGATCAGCGCGTCTTTCTCCCGCCACAAGTCGTTGACCCAGCGCTGGATCACGGTCCGGAATTTGGGGTCGTTCTCGTAGTCCCCCCGCCACAGGGCCGGATCCAGCTCACGCATGCGCAGGTCCACGATCACCCGCTCAACCTGGCCGCTGATCAAGGCCCAGAATCCCGGCGGCGTGTCGTCCGGGTAAACGATGGTGACGTCCAGCAAGGCGTCCAGGCTGTCTCCCAACGCCGCCAGTACAAAGGCAACACCGCCGGCCTTGGGCTTGAGCAGATGCTTGAACGGGGAATTCTGCCGGGCCTGCTTCTCCGGCGTGCGGCGGGTACCTTCCAGGTAGTTGACCACGGTCACCGGCATGTCCTTGAACTTTTCGCAGGCAGCCTTGGTGATCTCCAGATCCTTGCCGAGCAATTCCGGGTGCTTTTTCAGATAGCTCTTGGTGTAGCGTTTCATGAAGGGGTAATCCAGCGCCCAGAACGCCAGACCGAGGAACGGCACCCAGATCAGCTCTTTCTTGAGGAAGAACTTGAAGTACGGCACCCGGCCGTTGAGCACCTGAACCAACGCCGGAATATCCACCCAGGATTGATGATTGCTGACCACCAGATAGGAGGTGTCCCGGCGCAGCCCCTCGGCGCCGCGCACCTCCCAGCGGGTCGGCGTCATTACGTTGAAGATCCCCTTGCAGATGGCCGCCCAGGTCTCCGCGACCCACATGACACCGCGGGAACAGCGGTTACGCAGGGCCTTGCCCGGCAGAATCAGCTTGAGCAGGGCGATCACCATCATCGGCCCGATCAGAATCAGCGTGTTCAGCAGCAACAACAGTGCGGTGGTAACACCGGTCAACATGGCACGCATGACGCGGCAACTCCTTTTCACTTAACGCCCGGATCATAACCAAAAGCGGCGATCCGGGCGCCCCCCTGGCTCAGTCGCGGGACTCCACATCCATGGCGTCCACATTCTGGAAACCGCGTGGCAGCTTGGCGCCACGCCGTCCCCGCTCTCCCATGTAGTGCTCCAGATCCGAGGGTTTGAGTTTCAGATGACGCTTGCCGGCACGCACCACCAGCGCATCCTCGGGGCCAAGCACCTGGATGTCCTGCACGAACTCCACCCGGTCCGCCACCCGCGCGGACGGAATGGAGACCATCTTGTTGCCCTTGCCACGCGCCATCTCCGGCAGATCCGCCGCCGGGAACACCAACAGCCGGCCTTCGTTGGACACCACCGCGATCAGCGCCTGCTCGACTGCCGGCATCGGCTTCGGCGTCATCACCCTGGCCCCTTTGGGCACGGTCAGCACCGTCTTGCCGGCTTTCTTGTTGGCCAGCAGATCCCCGTAACGCACCACGAAACCGTAACCGGCGTCGGTACTCATCAGGAACGCGTCTTTCTCCTTACCCATGACCGCCGCCACGAACTGGGCACCGGAAGGCGGATTAACCCGCCCGGACAGCGGCTCACCCTGGCTGCGGGCGCTGGGCAGGGTGTGGGCCGGCAGTGAGTAGCTGCGGCCGGTGGAGTCGAGGAAACACACCGGCTGGTTGGACTTGCCCTTGGCGGCGGCCAGGAAGCCGTCACCGGATTTATAGCTGAGCCCCTCCGCGTCCACATCGTGGCCCTTGGCGGCACGCACCCAGCCTTTCTCGGACAACACCACGGTGACCGGGTCCGAGCCCAGCAGATCCGCTTCGTCCATGGCCCGGGCTTCGCCACGCTCCACCAGCGGGGAGCGGCGGTCGTCACCATAGGTGGCGATGTCTTCTTCCAGCTCCTTGGCCACCAGCTTCTTCATCTTGGCCATGGAACCGAGGGTCGCTTCCAGGTTATCGCGCTCCTGGGACAGGTCGTCTCGCTCGCCCTTGATCTTGAATTCTTCCAGCTTCGCCAAATGACGCAGCTTCAACTCCAGGATCGCTTCCGCCTGTTTGTCGGAAAGCCCGAAGCGCTCCATCAATACTGGCTTGGGCGCGTCCTCGCGACGAATGATCTCGATCACTTCATCAATATTAAGGAAGGCGATCAACAAACCTTCCAGGATGTGCAGGCGATCGAGTACCTTGTCGAGTCGATGCTGCAGACGGCGGCGCACGGTGACCATGCGGAATTGCAGCCACTCGTTGAGAATCACGTCCAGGCTCTTCACCTGCGGCCGCCCGTCGATGCCGATCATGTTCAGATTGACCCGGTAATTCTTCTCCAGATCGGTGGTGGCGAACAGGTGCGCCATCAGCTGTTCCACGTCCACCCGGTTGGAGCGCGGCGTGATCACCAGGCGGGTGGGGTTTTCATGGTCGGACTCATCGCGCAAATCACTGACCATGGGCAGTTTTTTCTTCTGCATCTGATCAGCGATCTGTTCCAGCACCTTGGCGCCGGAGACCTGATAAGGCAGCGCGGTGACCACGATATCCCCCTCTTCCCGGTCGTAAACCGCGCGCTGCTTGAGCGTTCCCCGGCCTTCCGAGTACATGCGGATGATGTCGTTGCGGGAGGTGATGATTTCCCCTTCGGTGGGGAAGTCCGGCCCTTGGATGTATTCCATCAGATCATCCAGCGAGGCGCCGGGGTCCTTGAGCAGGTGGATACAGGCCTGGGCCACTTCACGCAGGTTATGCGGCGGGATATCCGTGCTCATGCCCACGGCGATGCCGGTGGTGCCGTTCAGCAAGACATTGGGCAGACGCGCCGGCAGCAGTTTTGGTTCGTCCATGGTGCCGTCGAAATTGGGCACCCATTCCACCGTGCCCTGGCCCAGTTCCGCCAGCAGCGTCTCGGCATAGGGTGCCAGCTTCGACTCGGTGTAACGCATGGCGGCGAACGATTTGGGGTCATCCGGACTGCCCCAGTTGCCCTGCCCGTCCACCAGGGGATAGCGGTAACTGAACGGCTGCGCCATCAACACCATGGCTTCGTAACAGGCGCTGTCGCCATGGGGGTGGTACTTACCCAGCACGTCGCCCACGGTACGGGCGGACTTTTTGTACTTGGCGGTGTTCTTCAGTCCCAGCTCGCTCATCGCATAGACAATGCGGCGCTGCACCGGTTTCAGACCATCGCCGATGTGCGGCAAGGCCCGGTCCAGAATCACGTACATGGAATAATCCAGGTACGCTTTTTCGGTGTAGTCCCGGAGGGAGAAACTCTCGAAATCGTCGGCCATAATGATTCGCTTCACTCGTGGGCTTGCACGCTAACACGCAACACGCAACACGCTTGGGCATATCGCGATCTGTAACCATTGCTGCCAGGCACCAACCTCTATCTACAATTCTTAAAAATCCAGAAAACGCCAGGCCAACCCGCCTTCCCCAACATGCAAAAAATATCTTTTCGCGTGCAAGCGTGAAGCGTGTTGCGTGTAGGCGTCTTTATACTTCCGCCAGGTTGCCCTTTTCTTCCAGCCAGCTCTTGCGGTCGGACGCGCGCTTCTTGCTGAGCAGCATGTCCATGAGCTGATGGGTGTCGTCGTCGCTGGTCATGGTCAATCGCACCAGGCGGCGGGTATCCCGGGCCATGGTGGTTTCCCGCAGTTGCATTGGATTCATCTCACCGAGGCCCTTGAAGCGGGTCACGCTGACCTTGCCGCGCTTTTTCTCGGCCTTGATGCGATCCAGCACGCCTTCCCGCTCTTCTTTGTCCAGGGCGTAATAGACGTCCTTGCCGATGTCGATGCGGTACAGCGGCGGCATCGCCACGAACACGTGCCCTTCGCGCACCAGCGCCGGGAAATGACGCAGGAACAGCGCGCACAGCAAGGTGGCGATGTGCAGGCCGTCGGAATCGGCATCGGCGAGGATGCAGATCTTGCCGTAACGCAGACCGGACAGGTCGTCGGCGCCCGGCTCGATGCCCAGGGCCACGGCGATATCGTGAATCTCCTGGCTGCCCAGCACTTCCGCCGGATCCACTTCCCAGGTGTTCAGGATCTTGCCGCGCAACGGCATGATCGCCTGGTAAACCCGGTCGCGGGCCTGCTTGGCGGAACCGCCAGCGGAATCCCCTTCCACCAGGAAAATCTCGGTTTGCGCCGGGTCATCGCTGGTGCAATCGGCCAGTTTGCCAGGCAGCGCCGGCCCGCTGGTGACTTTCTTGCGGGTGACTTTTTTGGCCGCGCGCAGACGCTTCTGGGCGTTGCTGATGCACAACTCCGCCAACTGCTCCGCCTCGGAGGTGTGCTGGTTGAGCCACAGCGAGAACGCATCCTTGACCACCCCGGAGACGAAACTGGCGGTTTGCCGGGAGCTGAGCCGCTCCTTGGTCTGGCCGGCGAACTGCGGGTCCTGCATTTTGACGCTGAGGACGTAGCAGGCCCGGTCCCAGATGTCCTCCGGGGTCAGTTTCACGCCACGGGGCAATAAATTGCGGAATTCACAGAATTCGCGCAGCGCGTCCAGCAAACCGGAACGCAACCCGTTCACGTGAGTACCGCCCTGGGGCGTGGGGATCAGATTCACGTAGGACTCGGTGATCAGCTCGCCGCCTTCCGGCAGCCACAGCACCGCCCAGTCCACTGCTTCAGTGTCGCCTTTCATGGCGCCATCGAAGGGCTCCGCCGGTACCCGTTCCCAACCCCGGGTCCCTTCCAGCAGATACTCCACCAAGCCGTCACTGAACCGCCAGTTCTCGGTCTCGCCGGTGGCTTGGTTTTCCAGGGTCACCGCCAGCCCCGGGCACAGCACCGCCTTGGCGCGCAATAAGTGACGCAGGCGGGCCACGGAGACCTTGGGAGAATCGAAGTAGCTCTCGTCCGGCCAGAACCGCAGCAGCGTCCCGGTATTGCGCTTACCGACGGTATCGACCACTTCCAGGTCGCTGGTCTTCTCGCCGCCGGCGAAGCTGATGTGGTGCAGCTGGCCATCCCGTTTGACCAGGACCTCCAACTTGCGGGACAACGCGTTCACCACCGAAACCCCAACGCCGTGCAAACCGCCGGAAAACTGGTAGTTGTTGTTGGAGAACTTGCCACCGGCGTGCAGCGTGGAAAGGATCACTTCAACGCCGGGCTTCTTCTGCACCGGATGCAGATCCACCGGCATGCCGCGGCCGTCGTCCTCCACTTCCACTCCGCCGTCCTTGAGCAAGGTGACGCGGATACTGCGCGCGTGCCCGGCCAGGGCTTCGTCGACGGAGTTGTCCACCACTTCCTGGATCAGGTGATTGGGACGGGTGGTGTCGGTGTACATGCCGGGGCGCTTGCGCACCGGCTCCAGGCCCGAAAGGACCTCGATATTCTCTGAGGTATAGGTGTTGGTCATAGATTTCCTAAACAAACGCCTGAGGCCAAACGCCAGACGCCGGACGCTTTTACATGCCTTGGCCGAAGCCATTGCGGGGTAACCTGCACGTTACGGCCAAGACGCATGCTTTGGTGGTCCCGGGGTTTGGTGTTCGGCATCCAGCGTTCGGCGTCGAGCGTCAGGCGTGCTTTAACTCTATTCCACAAAAGCGCAACACTAACGGAATAAAGGCATCGAAGTCATCGAACCCGTGGCTGCCGCCCAGCCCGCAGTAGCGGTGGCAGTCGGCATAGTATTCCCAGCCGTCGGTCCAATCCAGGGACTCATCCCCGGTTTGCGTCAGCAGCAGCATGCGCTCGGGCTTGCTGACCTCCGGCACCTCGTAGCGCTTGAGTTCATCGAGCCAGGCCGGATCGAAATCATAGGCCTGGTTGGTGTGGTAGTTATGATTGATACCTGTGTATTTGTCCAGTAGTGCCCAGGGCCGAACCGCCGGATTCACCAGTACCGCGGGCAAATCGTGGTGCTCCGCCAGCCAGGTGGCGTAGAAACCGCCGAGGGATGACCCCAGCAGGGCCACCGGACCGGCACCGGCGATTTCCGTTTCCAGCGCGGCCATGGCCCGCTTGGGCTGCGGCTCCAGGGTCGGAATATGCAGGCGATGCCCGGCGCCGGCGGCCTCGAACACCTGACGTAACAGCCCCGCTTTATGAGATTGAGGCGAGCTGTTGAAGCCGTGAATGTAGATCAATGACGTTTCGTTCATGGCCTTCCGCCGTTCATGATGTTTTACGGTTGCCCCCACCCGCTGGGCCAAACCAGGGCTCAAGGCTCCCGAGTTTGCCGGTCAGCGTCAAGCACCCCAGCTGTGCCACGGTTGTGGAACCGCCCGCTGGCACGCCTGCACGCCGATTCGCTGGCAAGCCAGCTTCCCACAGCAGTTCCTTAGTTCCCTTTATGGGAAGCTGGCTTGCCAGCGAATACAACGCGAATTCATATCTACAAGGCTGCGCAAACACGTCCAGCGTGTTGCGGTGAACGAATTATGGGATGCCAGCAGGTCAAGCGCCGCGATGGCAACCGTGCTATAACGAAAACAACCATCCTGACCGTTCATTATCGGGAGGGTCGCCATGCAGGTGCTGCTGCATCTGATGTCCGCCGTGGCGTTGCTGGTGTGGGGCACGCATATCGTGCGCACCGGCGTTCTGCGGGTTTACGGAGCCCGTCTGCGCCATTGGCTGAGTCACTATCTGGATCGCCGGCTGCTGGCCTTTGCCGCCGGTACCGGGGTTACTGCGCTGGTGCAAAGCAGCAACGCCACCGCGCTGCTGGTCAGCGGCTTCGTCGCCGACGGCCTGATGCCTCTCGCCACCGGTCTGGCGATCCTGCTTGGCGCCGATCTGGGCACCGCCCTGATGGCCCGCGTGCTTACCCTGGATCTGTCCTGGCTTTCCCCGCTGCTACTGATCATCGGCGTTCCGCTGTTCCTGTCCCGCAAGCAAAGCAAGGCCGGGCAACTGGCACGGGTGGCGCTGGGACTGGGCCTGATGCTGCTGGCCCTGACGCTGATCATCGAGGCCATGGCGCCGGTTACCGAAGCCCGCGGCGTGCGCGTTCTGTTCGAGTCCCTCACCGGTGATCTGCTGCTGGACGCGGTGGTCGGCGCATTGTTCGCCATGTTGACCTACTCCAGTCTGGCGGCGGTCCTGCTCACCGCCACCCTGAGCGCGGCCGGTGTCTTGTCGCTGCCGGTGGCGCTGTGTCTGGTGATGGGCGCCACCGTGGGCAGCGGCGTGCTGGCTTTCCTTAACAGCGGCTTTTACCACACCGCCGGCCGCCGCGTGGCACTCGGCAGCCTGCTGTTCAAGCTGACCGGGCTGATCCTGATGCTGCCCTTCGTGGATCCCACCGCGCGCTGGCTGGCCACCCTGTCCTTCGCGCCCCAGGATCTGGTGATCGGCTTCTATCTGGCCTACAACGGCAGCCGCTGCCTGATCATGCTTTCCTTGACCCAGCCAATGGCCCGGCTGTGCCGGCTATTGCTGCCGGACCCGGCCACGCCCGAGCCGCGCCAGGGGCCTCGCCATCTGGACCCTCAAGCCCTTGATCAGCCTGCTCTGGCACTGGCCAACGCCAGCCGCGAGGTGCTGGCCATGGGGGACCTGGTGGAAACCATGCTGGAAGCCCTGGGTAACAGCCTGCGCCACGAGACCACCAAAATCGAGGCTCCGCCCGCTCAACTGGACGACCAGTTGGATACGCTGCACACCGCGATCAAACTCTATCTGGCGAAGCTGCCCAGGGAACAACTGACCCGGTCCGAACTGCGCCGTTGGGGGCTGGTGCTGGAGATGAGCATCAGCCTGGAACAGGGAGGCGATCTGATCGAACGGATGATGGTCAAGGTGCGTGACCGCAAGACCGCGCGCCGCCGTTCATTTTCCAGCGCCGGGTTGCGGGAGCTGCTGGAATTGCATCAGCGCCTGACAACCAATCTGCGTCTTGGCCTGTCGGTCTTTCTCAACGATGACGATGACAGCATTGGCCGCCTGCTGGAGGAAAAACGCCGGTTTCAGACGCGCCAGCGGCAACTGGCCCACGCCCACCTGGAACGGCTGCGCCATCAGGTGGTGCAGAGCCTGGAAACCAGCTCCCTGCACCTGGATCTGCTGGGCGACATGAAACGGCTGAACTCCCTGTTCTGTGCCGCCACGCTGAAACCGGTGGAGCGGGAGCGACCGGCCGGCGAGTCCCGCTTTTAGAGACTCAATACCGGCCGGAACCCACCCCATATCATCCGTTTGCCGTCGAAGGGCATGGTGGTCGGATCGATACCGGCGATGCGCGGATCCTTCATCACCTGCTCGTTGATACGATCCCGTTCCTCCCGCGAGGCGTAGGTGATCCAGGAGAACACCACCACCTCCCCGGGCTCCAGTTTGACGCTCATGGGAAAGGAGGTGACTTCACCGTCCGGTACGTCATCGGCCACGCATTCCACGTAATCGATGGCACCGTATTCCTTCCACACTTCCCCGGCTTTGCGGGACATCTCCAGGTAAGCCTCCAGATTTTCTTGCGGCAAAGGCAGTATGAAACCGTCCACGTAATGCATCGCTGTCTCCTTGATCAAGCGCCTGTTTAAGGTCTCTAGGGGTTTTCCTGACCTGGTCGAACCAGCCGTTTCAGGATCGACACCCACGGTCACCTCAAAACGATGATTTTCGACACCAGTTCGGCGGTGTTCTTCGCTTCCAGTTTCTTCATCAGACGGCCACGGTGGACTTCCACCGTGCGATGGGAAATCCCCAGCTTGCGGCCGATCTCCTTGCAGGTGAGGCCGTTGACGATATAAGCGGAAATCTGCCGTTCCCTGGGCGTGAGCTTCACCGTCGCCTGGATCGGATTATCGATGCGTTCGAAGTGCCACACCATCAGTTCGAAAGGCGACTCGGGGGTCAAGGTGTAGCCGTTGGCGCGGGCCCAGAAAACTTCGCCGGAACGGTGCTGCATGAAACGTTCATCGGAATAGGAACGGTTGCGCTGCAACCAGCTCAGACAGCGGTCGCCGATGGCCTGGAAATCCGCCATGGAGGGGTACAAACGCAGAATCAGCTGGCCCAGCAATTGCTCCCTGGAGTAGCCGAACAGCGCGTTGAACGCTTCGTTGAAATCCAGCATGGCCCGCTGCCGGGTGATCACCTGGGGCGCCGGCGAAACACGAAAGGCCAGACGTTCCAGATCCTCGGTGGTGACGGAATCGTGCATCGCGACACCTCTCGCAGTCAGCCCCCACAGGCATTGGGGCCGTGAACAGGCTCTTAGTCACGTACGTAGTTGCACGAATAGCGGTACGGGACGGGAATGGACCACATTGTAAATAGAACCGGCGGTCTGGCAAGTGCCTGTACCGCGAACCCCGCGAACAACAACAACGCAGGTGCCTCATGACTCAGCAGGACCACTCCGTCGCCATTGTCGCCAGCGGCCACACCCGCTTCGGCCGACTCAACGACACCACCCTGGAAGACCTGATCGTCGAAGCCAGCCGCGAGGCGCTCGACGACGCCGGTGTGGACGCCAGCGACATCGATCAGATTTTCCTCGGCCATTTCAACTCCGGCATGGTCCCGGACGGCTTCCCCTCCTCGCTGGTATTGCAGGCGGATCCCGGTCTGCGCTTCACCCCGGCCAACCGCTGCGAAAACGCCTGTGCCTCTGGTGCCGCGGCGGTGTTCGCCGGCATCAACGCGATCCGTTCCGGCGCCGCCGAGATGGTGCTGGTGGTGGGCGCGGAGAAAATGACCGCCAACAGCACCGCCGATGTTACCCGCGCCCTGGGCGGCGCCGGCTATCAGAACGATCCGCGCGAGGCCGGGCTCAGCTTTCCGCAGGTGTTCGGCATCGCCGCCCGCGCCTATCAGGAGCGTTACGGCGATCCGCTGGCGGCGATGGCCCGCATCGCCGAAAAGAACCACGGCAACGCCATGGAAAACCCGCTGGCGCAGATGCACCGTCCGCTCAGCTTCGACGAATGCAATACTGTCTCGGAGCAAAATCCGCTGATCGCCGACCCGCTGCGGCTCACCGACTGCTCGCTGATCACCGACGGCGCCGCCGCCATCGTGCTTGCCTCGCCGGAGCGGGCCCGGGACTTCCCCCGCCAGGTGGCGATCCGTTCAGCAGTGCAAGTGAACGATCTGCTGCCGATGAACAGCCGTGATTTTCTCGCCTTCGAGGGCCCGCGCCGGGCCTTGTCCCAGGCCTACCAACAAGCCGGGGTGACCCTGGAGGATCTGCATTTCGCCGAGGTCCATGACTGTTTCACCATCGCCGAGCTGCTGATTTACGAAGCCATGGGGCTGGCCCCCGCCGGGCAGGGTGCCCGAGCGCTGGAAGACGGCACCGTGTTCGCCGACGGCCGCCTGCCGGTCAATCTGTCCGGGGGGCTCAAGGCCAAAGGACATCCGGTGGGCGCCACTGGCGTCTCCATGCACGCCCTGGCGTTCCGGCAACTCACCGGCCAGGCCGTCGGGCGGGCCCGCGCCAATGCCGAGATGGGGCTGATTTTCAACATGGGCGGTGCCGCCGTGGCCAACTACGCCTCGGTGCTGCAGGCGAAGAGGACCTGATCACCGATGAATATCGCAAACTGGCTGCACGATCAGGCCCGCTGCCATCCGCAACGTCCGGCGCTGTTCCACGGCGCCGAACAGGTGGCGGACTACCGCGCCTTCGCCGACCACGCCGCCACCATCGGCGGCCTGCTGCGGGAGCGCCACGGCGTGGTCCCCGGCGACCGGGTGGCGCTGTTCATGAAAAACGGCGTGGACTACCTGCCGCTGATGTACGGCATCTGGTGGACCGGCGCCGTGGTGGTGCCGGTGAACGCCAAACTGCACGCCGCGGAAGCGGCCTGGATCGCCGGCAACGCGGAAAGCAAGCTGGTCATTACCGATGACGGCCGCACTTTTCAGAACCCGTCGCTGGAGAGCGGTGTCGAGCTGGCCGCCGGTGATCTGGTTGCCAGCGGCACACCAACCGCGCGCACGCAGCCCCCGCATCCCCGCCGCGCCGAAGACCTGGCCTGGCTGTTCTACACCTCCGGCACCACCGGCCGCTCCAAAGGCGTCATGCTCTCCCACGGCAATCTGGTCGCCATGGCGTTGTGCTACCCAGTGGATGTGGAGCCGGTAACCGGGGACGACGCCCTGCTCTACGCCGCGCCCATGTCCCACGGCGCCGGCCTGTATAACTTTATCTTTGTTCGCGCCGGCGCCCGCCACGTTCTGCCAGTGTCGCGGGGATTCGACGCCGCCGAGGTGCTCGATCTGGCCCGGCGGCTCGACCGGGTGTCGCTGTTCGCGGCGCCGACCATGGTCAAACGGATGGTGGCGGAAGCGCGCCGCCAGGGCGAGCACGGAGAAGGCTTGAAAAGCGTGGTCTACGGCGGCGCGCCGATGTACACCGCGGACATTCGCGAGGCCCTTTCCGTACTTGGACCGCGCTTCATCCAGATCTACGGCCAGGGCGAAAGCCCGATGACCATCACCGCCCTGGACCGGCGACGCATCGCCGACCATGAAGCCCCCGACTGGGAACGCCACCTGGCCTCCGTGGGGCGCGCGCAATCCTGCGTCGACGTACGGGTGGTCGATGCTCAAATGCGCCCCCTCCCCCCGGGAGAAAGCGGTGAAGTGGTGGTACGCGGCCTGACCGTCATGGCGGGTTACTGGCGTAACGACGATGCCAGCCGCGACACCCTGGTGGACGGCTGGCTGCGCACCGGGGATATCGGCTTCCTCGATGAGCAGGGATTTCTGACCCTCACCGATCGCAGCAAGGACGTCATCATCTCCGGCGGCACCAACATCTACCCGCGCGAGGTGGAAGAGGTGCTGGCGCAGCACCCGGCCATCACCGAGGTGTCGGTGATCGGTGAACGGGACCCGGAATGGGGCGAAATCGTGGTGGCCTTCGTGGTCGCTGACGACAACATCAAGGCAGAGGAGCTGAACCTGTGGTTCAGCGAGCGCATGGCCTCGTTCAAGAAGCCGAAGAAATACTATTTCCGCGACGATCTTCCGAAAAACAGCTACGGAAAAATTTTGAAGACCGAGCTGAGAAAACAATTAGAGGTATTGAGCGATGGAACGGTTTCTTGACGGCAAAACCGCACTGGTCACCGGTTCCGTCCAGGGTATCGGCCTTGCCATTGCCAAGGCGCTTGGACGGGCCGGCGCCCGCATCGCCGTCCATGGACTAGCTGATCCCGCTCAAGCGGCGACGGCCTGCGCGGAGGTTCAAGCCACCGGGGCGCCGGAGGCCCGTTTTTTTGCAGCGGACATGCGCGAGCCCCAAGCGATCGAGGCAATGATGGATGCCGTTTCCGAATGGGGCGGCGCTGACATTCTGGTCAACAATGCCGGCGTCCAGCATACCGTCCCGCTGGCGGAGGCGACGGCGGCGATCTGGGACACGGTTCTCGCCATCAATCTCTCGGGAGCCTTCCATACCATGCGATTGGCGTTGCCGACCATGGCCAGCCGCGGCTACGGACGCGTCATCAACATCGCCTCGGTCCACGGGCTGGTGGCTTCGGTACACAAGTCCCCCTACGTCGCCTCCAAGTTCGGACTGGTCGGGCTGAGTAAAGTCGCCGCTCTGGAATACGCCGACAAAGGCGACAAAGCCTCCGGCGGAATCACTGTCAACTGCCTCTGCCCGGGGTGGACGGAAACCGCCATCCTTGACCCACAGATCGACGCCAGCGCCGCCGAACAGGGTGGCGACAGGGCGGCCGGCATCAGGAAGATGCTGGCTGAGAAACAGCCTTCCGGGCGCATGTCCGCCCCCGAGGAAATCGCTGAACTCGCACTGTGGTTGAGTGCCCCGGTGGCTCACAACCTCACGGGCACGGCGATTCCGGTGGACGGCGGCTGGACGGCGCAATGAACATCGACGCGCTTTTGCGCGTCGCGAAAACCATGACACCTGCCCATAAGACAACACTGATAACAACAGGAGACACGTGATGACAATAAAAAGAAGGGATTTCCTCAAAGGCAGCGCCGCCCTGGCCGGCGCCGGCATGCTGAGCGGTTTGTCGGTACCGGTGTGGTCCGCGTCCGCCACCCGCATCAAGTTCGACACCTACATTTCTGAAACCGCCGGCCCCTCGCGCCTGGACGGCTGGTTCCTCGACGAACTGGAAAAACGGGCCGGCGACGCGGTAAAAATTCGCCGTTTCTGGGCCCAATCGCTGAACAAGGTTGGCGAGCATCTGGCGGCGGTCCGC
This sequence comes from Alcanivorax xiamenensis, assembly GCF_009846745.1. NCBI lineage: Bacteria > Pseudomonadati > Pseudomonadota > Gammaproteobacteria > Oceanospirillales > Alcanivoracaceae > Alcanivorax > Alcanivorax xiamenensis. Next base: position 274,853 of record NZ_AQPF01000003.1, read on the forward strand.
GACGCCACGTCCGAAATGTCGCTGATTTCCCCCGGCTACTACCAGGCGGAACTGCCGGTGACCCGGGGACTGGACTGGTACTTCCGCATGCAGCGCGCCGATGCTCTACAGCTGGTGTGCCGCGACCTGTACCAGCAGTTCGAGCCGCTGCGTCAGGAATGGGAGCAACGGCACCGGTCCAAGGTGATGTACTGGACCAACTGGTATTACGCCCCCCTGGTGACCCGGGAACCAATCCGTTCCCTGGAGGACATCAAGGGCAAACGGATTCGCGGCTACGGTGTGGCCACGGAAGTGATCGAACGCCTGGGCGGCACCGCCGTGCCGATGGCGGCGCCGGAAGTTTACACCGCGCTGGAACGGGGTGTTCTGGACGGCGTCTACGGTTTCGATTTCATGACCTCCATTGCTTACAAGCTGCATGAGATCGCGCCTTATTTCACCGACCTTGGCGACGGCCCCCACGCGCCCGCCGCCACCATCATGAGCATGAGCACCTGGAACGAGCTGCCGGAGAAGGTGCAGGGTATCTGCAACGAGCTGGTGGAAGAGATTTATGCTGGCAAGTACACCGAAATCTACGGTGCCACTTCCCGGGAGTATATGAAAACCGCGCTCAAGGAAGGTGCCCAATTTTCCTCGCTCAGCGATGCCGAGAAAGCCGAAGCCAAGGGGTTGATCCAACCGGCCCAGGTGGAGGGCTGGATCGAACGGGTAGCCAAACCAGCCAACATCGACGGCGCCAAGATGCAGGCGCTGGTGGATACCGCGATCGCCAAACACGACGCCAATGGCACCCTGAAGCGGCCGATTGAACTGGCGGCGGAGCTGTAGCTCCGCCCCAACCGGCGCATCGGATGACAACAATAATGAGGTAATCATGACCTTCCTTGAACGGCCATTCCGGGCCCTGGCCAATGTGTTTGGCGGTGTGGCACTGGTTTCACTCGCCTTTCTGATGGTGGCCATCACTCTGGATGCCACCGTGCGCTCCCTGATCGACCGGCCGATCACCGGCATCTTCGAGCTTTCGGAGATCGCCCTGGTGCTGATCGTATTCCTCGGTCTGGGCTGGACCCAGATGGAACACGCTCATATCCGCGTGGACGCCCTGGTGAAACTGGCGCCACCGCCAGTGGCCCGGGCCATGAATGCCTTTTCCTGGGCCGCCGCCGCACTGGCACTGGCCCTGCTTACCTGGCCCTCGACCCTGGACGCCCTTCATTCGTTCCAGATCAAGGAGTTCCGCTGGGGCTATATCGAGTTCCCGATCTGGTGGGCGAAGATCGCCCTGGCCGTGGGCCTCTGGTTCGCCACCGCGCAAATGCTGCTGTATTCCGTTCTCGCCCTGCTAGGCCGGGACCACCCTGCTGCATCAGACCAGCCCACCGACTGACAGGCCAACAAGAGACCCGTTATGGATGAAATGACCGCTACCCTGCTGGCCATTGGCCTGGTCTTCGTACTATTGGCCACTGGTGTTCCCGTCTTCGCCTCCCTGGCCCTGGCCGGCGTGGCCGGTGTGGTGATGGTGGAAGATCTGGACTTCGCGCTGAACCGCCTCAAGGCTTTCTCCTACACCCAGACCGCGGTCTATCTGCTGACCGTAATCCCGCTGTTTATTCTGATGGGGAACTTCGCGCAAAAAGCCGGTGTCGGGCAAAGGCTATTCAGTGTGGCGCGTAAATGGGTCGGGCAATTGCCCGGCGGCCTGGCCATCGCCAGCGTCCTCACCAGCGCCGGGTTCGCCGCCACCTCCGGCTCCAGCGTGGCCACCGCCGCCACCGTCGGCGCCGTCGCCATCCCGGAAATGAAACAGGCCGGTTACGATCGTCGGCTGAGCACCGGCGCGGTGGCGGCTGGCGGTGTGCTGGGCGTGCTGATTCCACCGAGCGTGTTGTTGATCTTCTACGCCGCGCTCACCGAAGTTTCCGCCGGCGCCATGCTGGTGGCAGGGGTGTTGCCCGGGTTACTGTCCACTCTGGTGTTCATCGCCGGTATCGTGGTGGTCAGCAAAAAAATCATGCCCGATTGCCACCAGACCCAGCCCCACTATGGCTGGGGGGAACGCTTTGCCTCCCTGGGCGATGCCTGGCAGGTGATCGTGCTGTTCGTGGTCGTGCTCGGCGGCATTTATCTGGGCTTCGTCACCCCCACCGAAGCCGGCGCGATCGGTGCTTTCGCCGCCTTCGTGATGCTGCTGTGCTCACGCCAGGCCCGCGCCAACCTCGGCGGCAACCTGAAGGACAGCTTCCGCTCCTCGATCAGCACCACGGTGATGATCCTCATGACCATGCTAGGCGCCGGCATCTTCAGCTACTTCCTCACCCTGGTGGGCGCGCCGCAATACATCGTCGAGGCCGTCACCACCGTGGATCTGCCGCCGCTGCTGATCATCGGTTTACTGCTGTTGATCTATCTGCCGCTGGGCATGTTCCTGGACGCGTTCTCGATGCTGGTAATCACACTGCCGATTCTGTTCCCCACGGTGCAGTCACTCGGTTTCGATCCGCTCTGGTTCGGTATTCTGGCGGTGAAAATGTGCGAGATCGGCCTGATCACCCCGCCGGTGGGCCTGAACGTCTATGTCACCGCCGGCATCGACCGCGACACCCCGCTGGTGGACGTGTTCCGCGGCGCCGGCTGGTTCATGATCATGGAAGCGGTCACCACCTTGCTGATTTTCTTCTTTCCGGTCATTGTCACCTGGCTGCCCGCCAACATGCTCGGCTGAAGGTCGGATCATTGGGGGTCGAATAAACAACAGCGTTCATGCACAGGCGTTCGTGCATAGGAGAGATGCCGTGAAAGCCATGATCATCGATCGTTCCGGCGCGACACCGGCCATCCGTCAAGGTGACATCGAGCCCCCTTCCCGGGCCAGGGGACAGGTGCTGATCCGGGTCCAGGCCGCTTCGGTGAACCGCGCCGATCTGGCGGTTCTGGCTGGCACCCATGCCGCTCCCGGAGCCGCCGGCGCCCCCGCCGTGGTGGGTCTGGATGCCGCCGGCACCGTTGTCGAAGCCGATGAGGATAGCGGATTCAGCGTTGGCGACCGGGTGATGACCATGGTGGGCGGCGGGCTGGCGGAGTACATCGCCATCGATGCACGATTCCCCGTTCCTCTACCGGCCCCATGGACCTTCGAGGAAGGCGCCGGCGCCATCGTCGCCCTGATGACCGAACACAACGCGCTTCGTACCGCCGGGCGACTTCGCGGCGGCGACGCCGTGTTCATCAATGCCGCCAACTCGGGGGTCGGTCAGATGGCGATCCAGATTGCGCGCTATCTGGGCGCCGGGCGGATCATCGCCGGCGTCCGCACTCACCGGGAAGACGCTCTGCTCAAAACACTCGGCGCGGACGCGGTCATCAACACCGGGTCCGAAAAATTCGCTGAGCGGATACTCGACGCCAGCGACGGGCAAGGCGCGGACATCATCGTCGACCATGTGGGCGGCCCCTATCTGGCGGACCACATCAAAGCCGCGGCGCTTCAGGCGCGCCTCATCGGCGTGGGACGTCTCGGCGGCGCCGAAGGCACCCTGGACCTGGAAGCCCTGGCCTTCAAACGAGTGGAAATCATTGGCGTGACGTTCCGCACCCGCAGTCTGGAAGAGAAGGTCCGCATCGTCGAGGCAATGCGTGAGGATCTGGACAACGCCCTGGCCGAAGGCAAGCTGAAGCCTCGTATCGACCGGGTGCTGCCCTGGACGGAAGTTAGAGCGGCACAAGAACTTGTCTCCGGCAATGATCACCTGGGCAAGGTCATCCTCCAGGTCACGCCTTGATCATTCAGGGCAGGCTCGGGCGCGGCTATTTCGGAGACCCGGGCAGAAACGACAAATCCATGTGATAGCGGCGAGGGTCGTCACGCCCGACAAACACCGGCACGTTCACGTCCTGCAAATAAGGGGCAGGGTCGTACCATAAGTAATCGCTGAGAAAACGGCGGCTCTCCCCGCTCAACGGATCGCGTCCCCGCGTCACCACCCGATAAGGATGGCGATACTGCACCTTCACCGAAGTCACATGCTCCACGCGCTCCAGCTCGGTCTCGATCCGCCGCCCTTCACGCTTCAGCACAGACACCCGGCGTCGCTTGCGCCGCCCGGCCGCAATCCAGATACCGCCGATCAAAAGGAATACCGGCCCGATCAGTCCACCGATTATCGAACCGCCCCAGAGCGCAAAGAAATTATCAATACGGGCCTCTTCAGGCCTGGCCGACGAATACAGGATCGGCACAGTATCGCCAATCCGCGCTCCAGAACAACGCGTCCCCGACTTGGTGGAGAACTCAATCAGGCGCCCTTCTTCCGTATGGAATCGCACTACCCATTCGCATACGGTCTTTTCGTCCACACGCCGCTCACGAACGTTCTCTAGCACTCCTTGCCCTGATACCGCCTCCTTCATGAAAGAGGCCGTATCCAGATACAACACGACCGCCATAACAATCGCGGCGAAGCCAAAAGCCGCAAAAAAGTATTTGAAGAGCCCACGAACGGTCATGATTCAATCGCACCCGCACTGCGCCATCCTTTCCTCAATTCCCGTCCTCTCATATCCACCGTGCTCCGCCCTCAGCGTATCTCCCCGGAGCGAATTTTCCTCACCACCGCCGCCAGCTCCGGGCTCGCTATCTGCCGGGCACCCCAGAGCAATTCCCGCTTACTCAACTGCTTCTTGCGATACAGCCTTTCCAGATGACCGGCAAAATCCCTGTCACTCATACCCGGCTCACGATGCGCCATCACCACTTCAAACGCACGCAGCCAACGGCAAATAAACCCGTATAAAATGGCCGCGCCCAAAAGCGAGACGCCCATCACGGCAAAGAGAACCTCATCCACCGGCTTGCCAAGCCAAAGATTAATACCATCCCAAAGAAACACTCCCAGGCACACCAGAAAAACCACCAGGAGCCCCCATGTGACCAGGGCCGGAGTTCGCCGATATACACCAGGCGCTTTTCGTGGATCCAGAGGCGGCTTATCCGGTCCCGCAAAGAACCAGTCGTGATGTGCCTGACAGCAGAAGAGGCGGCCGTTCTCGCTGGCGACGACTTTATCGGTGGTCACTTTTTTGTTGCAGGCGGCGCATTTCGGGGAAGTCCTGAGCATGAACTCCCTTCCTTTGGTGGACATCATGCGCCTTATTTAAACACAGGGCGGCGGTGGGCGCCGGTCGACGCCCATGGTCTTTTTACCAGAAAAACGAGAATTGATCGCCCATCGGAAAAAAAGCCGCCCGATAGTCCACCCAGGATACGAGCGAAGACCAGAGCATTTCCCTCGTCGTCCAATAAAAAAAACCACATCACGGCAGCCACTGAGAGCCGGATTCTTCTTCCTTGGCAGGCGCGTCCGGATCATGGTCCTTGGGCACCCACAAGTCCGCATTCAAATACAAACGACGACAGGTCTCCGGGTCGTAATCTTCCGCTGTGGTCAGCTTGGGGATAGGTTTGCCGGGTTGGCCTGCTTCACGAATGATCTTCGGCCAGCGAGGTTCCCAGCACAGCAACTGAGAAACCCAATGACCGGCACCCAAAATCAGAAAGGCGGGACTCATCAGCAGCTTACCCAACCACAGCTTCCAATCACCATGACGCAGAATCGGCCACAGCCCTTCGAATTGGGGTTCCAGGCTGTACCAGGGCCAGGGGATTTTACTCCGCACCCGGGGTTTGGGCACGGACTCGGGGCCGTCTTCCATGTAGCGGCGGATGAATTCCCATTCGTCGAGCAGGTCCTGGGCGGTGCCTGCTCGTTTACCGACGGCGGTGTAGGTGGCAAACGGCAAACCGGTATCCAGAGGATGCCAGAACAGCAAAAGGGGCATACCCACTCCCTCTGGAGCGGCGACAATCTTGTCCCACGACATGGTGGTCACACCACCCGCGTATTTGGGGCGGTGCAAATACACCTGCCGAGTTTTTCGGTTGAAGCGGATCAGTAAACGGCGATGGGTGAACAACTCCCAGCGGATGGGGATGTAGAATTTGAATTTGAAGAAGCAGTACCAAAGCCCGGCAGTTAAGCCGCCCACGCCAATCACGCCGACAAGATAATCTATAAACCCATTGTGGTTGGGACCTCTAAGCAGCAAATCAATTGCACCATAAGCCCCACCGAAACCGAACAGGAAGAGGGTCAAGGCCAATGGCGTAAGCAGCCCCCGATAATGTTCCAGGGACCCGCAACGCATTTCCAGGAACGCATCATTGAATGCGTACACCGGCCCCCTGCTTCGGGGGCTATCGCTGACCGGCTGATCCAGAGGTGGGCGCTCCTCTTCCAACAATTCTTTAAAGTCTTGGAGGCGTTCCTCCATGAACTCTTTGCCAAAAACCTTAGCTTTGCCCTTTTCATCCAGAGTCCCTCCCCACCACGCCATCCATTCAAAAAAGTACATCAGGCCACCTCGGCGACGGCTTGCCATAACTCGGAAAGCTCTGTGCTCAGATCATCAAAGCCTTCGCCATCGTTCTTCCGAAAGGCACTCTTATCGCACCAAGCCTCCAGGGCATCCGGCGTCACCAGATACCACACCCCTGTGGCCACCCAAAACGCCGTATTGCTGCCCACCAAGACACGCGTCAGCCATTTTTGAGCGCCCTCTGCGCTGAGCCATGTTGCGAGGCGTGCGCCTGCCTTAGCAAAGGCCTGTGCTCGTTTATTTGTGGACGTCTTCGCCAAATGCTCAAAGAATGGTCCGGCGCTGGCAACGGCCAGTAAAGAACTCGCGCCACCCAAGCCAATACCAGCAAGCCCTCGGGCAAGATAGGCAGTTGCCAGCGTACCCTGACCTTGCCCTCTGGCATCCCAGAAATCCCCAAAATCGTACACCGCCAAGACTACCCCACCCACGGTACCCAACGATGCCGCCCACAGCTTGCGGCTGCCTTGCAGGATGCGGGCACCCTGGGCGCCGGGCCCGGCACGCTGGGCCGCCGCTTCGGCGGAACTGGCCAGCAGCTCCGCCCCACAAGCCGCACCCGCCATCACCCCGGCCATGGCCTCCATGTAAACCCGCTGGTCTCCAGAGCCCAGGCTTTGTGCCTTGAACAACAGCATCAATGCCTCGGCGGCGATCAGTACCGACAGGGCGCGCCCATAACGTACTTCACTGGCCTTCGGCTGAGTGATGAAGCTGTCCAGCCCGGCCTGGGCGCTTCTTGCCGCACCCACAGGGGGTTCGGATTGTCGCACCAGTTTTTCGACCAACCCGGGCGCGGTACGCGCGACTGGATTGCACCACTAGGGTCAGATACCCTCTTGAACTTCAAGCCCTGCCAATGGAATATCAGCTTGAAACGGTGTTCCTGACTTGATTACGCCATAGATCATATGAACTAGGCGCCGCATGCTGGCACCGACGATGGCCTTTGGTCTCATGCCCTTTTGCTCAAGTCTTTTCGACATTGCTACGATCACTGGGTTGTAGCGCTTGGCGACTAACCCTGGCATATAAAGCGACTTTCTTGCGGCCCGATGCCCCGCTCGGGAAATCACAGTTCGGCCCTTAACTGACGTGCCAGATTGCTTCTGCCTCGGTGTCACACCCACAAATGCGGCCAGAGCTTTGGCGCTCTTGAAGCGCCGCACATCGCCAATGTAGGCCAGGAACTGGGCCGAAGCCCGCCGGCCGATACCCGGGATGCTTTGCATCAAATCGGCGTCATGCTTCAGCTCTGGGTTGCCGTCGATATGGTCGTCGATGTCAGACTGGAGTCGTTTGATCTGTACGTTCAGCCAGTCAACGTGCTCTTTTACCATGTTTTGAACACTGGACGGCGTGCCTTGACCCAGAGCTTCCAGCCGATTTAACTCTTGCTGGCGCATGTCCATTAACGCCTGCAATCGGTCGACTAAAGCGCGCAACTCCCGGACCGCGATGCTTGGCGGCTCCCAAAGCTCAAGCTTAGCCCTTTGGGCGAATCTGGCGATGAGCTTGGCGTCCACCTTATCTGTTTTATTACGGCTGAGCTCGCTTTGAGCAAAGCCTGTAATACGAGCTGGATTGACAACACTAACTGCCCAGTTTGCATCAGCTAACACTATTGCGACGGCTTCGCTGTAGGGCCCTGTGCCTTCCAGTACAATAGGTGTTGTTAAAGGAAGCCCCCTTTGCTTCAACCAATCATCAAGCTCCGCATGACCGGCGGGTGTGTTCCTAAGGACTTTCGTTTTGATCTTGTCGCCGCTGGCGACGCAGATATCGAGTTTCTTCTTGGATACATCAATGCCAACGGCGTGCTCATTCATCATGTACTTCCTCGCATCCAGGCTCTGGGCTGGCGGCCCGGCCTAAGTTACCTTCGAAATGGATGAACGAGATAACGAGCCGACGGACTTATCTGACCCACAGGCTATCGCGCCTAAAGTCTTGTCAGCCTCAGCCGGCTCGGCCGTATCATCAGGAGTAGCTTCCTGAATTGACGGGGCTTGTTCAAGATACGAGGTCTTGTCTTTTGCCATCCTCCAAGGGCTTTCTTCGAAAAAAGCAAAAGACAAGATCTTGCCCCGATAGCTTCCCATAAGGGCTCACACCAAAAACCGTGATTGACGACCAACCATTTTCGCCTTCCCCATAACCACGCTTGATGTCAAGGCAACCACTGAGAGCCGGATTTCTCATCTTCGGCGGACGCGTCCGAATCGTGGTCCTTGGGCACCCACAGGTCCGCATTCAAATACAAACGGCGGCAGGTTTCCGGATCATAGTCTTCCGCCGTAGTCAGTTTGGGAATAGGTTTGCCGGGTTGGCCGGCTTCGCGGATGACCTTGGGCCAGCGAGGCTCCCAGCACAGCAGTTGGGAGAGCCAGTTGGCCAGTCCCAGCGTCAGAAGGGCGGGGCTGATGATCACCAACATCAACAGCCGGCCCAGGAGCCGTTTGCCGATTTGCTGCGTATCCAGAGCAGAACCCGAAGACGGTTTCCCTTCCCGTCGCCCCAACAACAGCCCCAGCATTCCACCGAAAACGGGTTCGAAGGCGTGCCAGGGCAGGGGCCATTTACTGCGGATACGCGGCTGAGGCAAACCTTCCGGCCCTTCCTCCATGTAGCGGCGAATGAACTCCCATTCGTCACGCATGGGTTCACTGGTGGCGCAGGCTTTGCCGACGTGCACTCCCTCCATTTGCGGTCGATTCGGCCGGGAGGGCCAGAGTAGTAGAATCGGAAAACGGCTGCCGCCCAGATCGTATATGCCTTGCGCCTCGTCCCAGGGTAATGTCACGATACCGCCCGCATACTTCGGGCGATGGAGATAAACTTGCCGGGTTTTACGGTTAAAGCGGATCAACAGACGGCGCTGGGTCAGCATTTCGAAACGGGTGATTTGGAGGCCATATTTCTTGTACCCCCACAGGAAAAGAAGGACGAGACTACCAGTGACAAGCATCGCGCTAAGGTCAAAAAGAATACGGCTCGATCCATCGATCAGTCTAGACACCGATATTGATGTCATGGATGCAAAACTGATCGCCAAAAACCAAGTAAAAATTGAAATTACCGTAATCAATCCCCGCGCATATTCCATGCACCCCGCCCGCATCTCCAGGTAGGTGTCGTTATAGGCGTATACGGGGCTGCGAAGACGCGGAGTATCGCTTTGCCGTTCTTTCCTCTCCTTGTTCGCTCGTTTGTTGTCATCCGACACTTCTTGGGTGGTAAACCCTGGCAGCTTCCCTTTTTGAGATAGCCAGCTGCCTTCTTCGGCGATTTGGCCTTGCCAATGCATCCACTCAACCAAATACATCAGCGTGTCACCAATTCAATGGCGACTAACAGCTCTGTCATTTCTTCTTCCTGATCATCATAGCCATCCCGATTTCCCTTCCGGTACACGCTCTTGTCGCACCACGCCTCCAACGCATCCGGGCTTAGCACCTCAATGGCAATGGTGGCGCCAAACACTACCGGCCCACCAATTTTCAAAACGCGGCCGAGTATCAGCTGGGCTTGCTTGGAAGCCAGTTTCGCCGAAACATTAGCCCCCATGCTGAAGTAACCTACAGCCTGGGTCCAACCTCGCGCCGTTGCTTTCTTGACCATGGCTTCCCAGAATGGCTTGGAGGCCGCCATAGCCATACCACCTTCACCAGCAATCAAAGCAGCACCTGCGACTGCCCGCCCGATGTAAGCAAAGGCTACGACCTCTCTGTTTTGAATGGCTTGTTTGGCTTCGACAGCATCCATCCCCACCCAAACCCCACCGGCCACCGCCGCCAGAGTACCGGACGCCAACCGCAACCCACCATGAACCAATCTGCTCGCCAGAGCGGTACTCGACACTTCATTGAAGCTGGTGGCGGCCAGCTCCGCGCCAGCGGCCAGAAGCCGGGTGCCGGCAGCCGTCGCCACCAGGCCCGAGGCGGCCAGATCCCAGGCGTTGGCTTCAGGACCTTCCTGGCGGGCTTTCATGAAGAACCCGATGGCTTCCAGGAACAGCAGTCCACCATAGAGCCGGGTTTGGTAGAAGTTGCTGTGTTTGCTGTCGGCCATCTGCTTGAGCATGGCCTCATCCACATTGCCTTGAACGCTGCGCTGAAGCTGCCGTGAGGACATCGCGGTCTGCTGTTGCCGGCGTTGTCCCTTCCGGGTGTCACCGAACTTCCCAGCCTTGGCCTTGTAGGCCAGTTGTTCCTCTTGCAGCTTCATCGCTTCTTTGCCGATGGTGGACCGCATCAGGGCACCCAGCCCCTTCGCCATGGCCTTGTCGGCTACGTTCGGCGAGTTGGCACGCAATAGCGACTGCCCCAGGCTCACTTGCCACGCCAGCGCTGCCCCTAAAGCGACCTGGCCTTCCATCGCCGTCGCCGCGCTGTCCAATCGCTCAAAGTAACCCAATAGATCCTTAACCGGAGTCACCGGGTCAAAGGAGGCCGTCTCCGGATCCGGCGGGTTGGTCAACAGTGCCTGTACTGACTGTTGTACCGGGGTCTGGTTGAAGGCGTAGCTGCGCAACGCCAGGTTCTCTGCCGTCACCGTCCGGGCTGCCCACCAGTCATCCAGAAGCTGCCGCCCACTCATACAACCGGTCAGGCCATGGACACACAATCCGGTCTGGGCGGCAAAGCGCAGACCGCTGTCCGGATTGTCCTCATCCGGATCATAGGCGTGCAGGGCGCCTTGCAGATAATCGCTTTGCAGTACCGCAATCTGTTCCGGAGCACGGTTTTCCATCTCCGTTTCCGCGTCCTGGCTGTGCTGGGCAAAAGCGGTTTGCACCTGATCCATCGCGTCGGTATCCAGCCGGGACAGATAGTCCTGCTCGAACTCCGCTTTATAGGCCGCCTGGCGCTCGAGGGTATATTCGCGGTCCTGGGCCTGTTCTTCGGTTTCCTGTCGGCGCTGCAGGATAAGCTGCCTGCTTTGAGCGATTTGGTCCGCATACCTCTCTTCATAAACACGGTCACCGTGGACACGCCGCAGTTGTCGCTCTCTCGCGTCCAATTGGTGCAGGCGCACGTCCATACTGCCGTGGGCGGCCTCCCAGGCACGGACATTCTGCCCCACCAAACCTTCCGCCTTCTTCCCGGCATACCCCTCATGCAATTGCTCGATCTGCTGCTGGATCTGGACCTTCCAGTCATTGCTGACGCCTTGTTCGTCTTCTTCCTGGAGCCAATCATGCAGCGGGTCCAGGGCCGCGTTACGCCAGGCGTTCAGGGTCTGGGCGGCGCCGAAGGCGTCGTTCAGGGCCAGAACGGCGCCGTGGGTGGAGACCGCCTCGGTGACGGAGGCCAGGGTGCCCTTCAGCATGCCGACGTTGGCGTACTGAATCAGGCCTTGATCATCCGCCAGCCAGGCGGGGGCGAACGGGTCTTGCGCCAGCGCCTGTTGCAGGGCCGGATTGCCGTCAAGGCACGCTTCGGTCACCGCGTTACCGATCTGCTCGCCGTGCAGGGTATCAAGCTGAGAGGTTTGTCCTTCGGCCCATTCCTTCGGCGAGAAGGTTTGCCAATAGCCTTTGGCGGTATAGTCGTCGGCGTTTTCTTCATAATCCGCTTTGCGGGCGTCGGTGAGCGGGTCCGGGGTGAACAGCCACCATGAGCGTTCAACGGTTTCCGCTTTTTCGATCTCCACCGCCAGGGTGTTGGGCGTCACCGGTTCAGGCTGGGCCGGCGCTTTTGGCGCCTCACCGTCAAACCGGGTCAGGTCGCCGTTGGGTTTCACCTGATACTGCTGCCATTCCTTCCGGCCGCCCCGGTCCAACAGCACATACAGATAGCCCGTCCGCAATAATCTCAGGGTCTCCCGGGATTGGGACAATGAGGTGGGCGGGATGAGTTGTTTCGGCAGTTGGGGCGCATGCTCGACCAGCGCCCCCGTGGCCACGGCGTGACGCACCGGCAGGATGGTGAGCGTCAGCGTCTCCATCATTTCCTGTTCGGTGGTTTCCTCTTCCTCATCTTCCCACTCGACATCCGCTAAACGCTGCGGCGCGAGGGGCGCTTTGGCGGTCAGAGAGGGCGCCAGTCCGGCCACTTTTTTTGCTAAAGGAACGAAGGGGAACAACCCCGCGGGCAAAGCGGGAAGATCGGTATTGTTAGACTGCCCACCTTCCAACGACTTAATGGAACCCTTCACGGTAAAGGTCCCCGGGCAGCGGAAGGTGATGTTGGCGCCGTCGAGGACGATTTCGGTCTGGCCGCTTTGCAGGGTGATTTTGTCCTTGGCAAGGACGCTGACCTTGCCTTCACTGCTGGTGGCGGTGATGGCCTGATCGGCGAGCAGTTCCATCGGGCCACCGTTGGCCTGCAGGGAGACCGGGCCGTTCTCGCTGATGATCTTGATCGGGCCTTTATGGCTGTATAGGCCGGCGCTGCCGCCGCTGGCCATAGCCAGGTTATCACCGGCGGCGATGTGGCCGTCGCTTTGGGTGGTGATGTGCAAGTGTTCGCCGGCCATGGCGGCGGCGCTTTTGTCGCTGTTGAGGACGATGTGGTCCGGGCTTTCCAATACCAGTTTCGGGTCGGCGAAGGTTTCCACTGGCTGGTCGCTGTCTTCACGGCTGCCGGGCTTCGGCTTGAACG